>NZ_BCPS01000069.1:0-63163 GCF_016586185.1 Paenibacillus sp. EPM92 | reverse complement strand
TTATTCTCCTTTGTGAATATGAATAGAGTTGGATAGTACGTCTCCGTCCGACTAACAAACAATACTACCTGAGTAACTGTCCCAATTATCCATTGATTGCTTATTTTCAAAGGGGGAGCGAGTTCAATCTTTATCCCGATCCCGTTATCTGGCTCAATTTTGAATGATCCAACGGGTCCAGTAACAGAAGATAACCATTTCTCAACTTCACTTTGCAAATTTGTAGGGTTGTTTATTGTTTGGACAACCTCACCTTTCTCAATATCAAACACCTCAGCTCCATCAAAAGCGCGGACAGTTTGTACGTTAAAGCAAGTTAACGTAACAATAATGGCAATCATGTACATTAGGTGTTTCAAGCTAATACCCCCGCCAATACTATTAGAGCATTACACTTCATCCACACCTATGATACCCCATGTTTTAACATTTGATGTTGCAATTACTTTTTACTACGTTCCTGCTCTACTGCCCCTGTTTAATATAAATAAGCAGGCTGCCGCGGCAACCTGCTCGAAATGAATGATTCAGCTATAGTTCTTCGATAGTGTAATCATTTTACATTAACCTGGGTTTGGTTCAATTGAAATTAGACTTGGTTGTCCCCATCTTCGTTTCTCATATTGAATAAAATACTCTTCATTCTCATTAATTAACTTACTGACACCCTTTGGTAATGAAATCACCGTGCTGCGACCTTCAAGATTCCTTATTTCAATATTTCTTTCGTTTACCTTTACTACAGTTGCTACTTCTCCAGTGTGTGTTGTACGTGAATACCAGGCAAAAAAACTAAAAATCATTAAAGCAAAAATAAAAACCAGCAAACGTTTCCTCCACCTGTTGCCTTTCACTGCAAGTGTGTTCATAACCCCTCCAGTATTGATTTTTCGTAACTCTAATCTAGACTTTGTAAACTCATGGAAATTGTGCAGCCTGCCCGGTTGGATCCGCGGCAGGCTGCATCGTTAATTGAGCTATTGTTCTCCGTTACTTACCGTCCAGTAACTTATTTTTCTGTCTTATACTTAATTTTTACTGAACAGCTGATCTTTGTCAATCTCAAGATACTGCCTGGGACATGAGGTCCAGGCTGTTTCTTGCCTCAACGCTTTACAACCCGTACCAGGATGTCCTAGCTGCCTGAGCATGGCGGTGACATTCCCTCGATGGTACGTCCCGTGATTCACGAGATGCTGGATGAAATCTATATAGCGGGCTTGACTCCTTTAATTCCTCCCCTATATTTTCTTGAAAGCGTCCGGATAGGTCGCGATAAAGTCGATCATCTCTTCCGTGATGCTCCAGCCGAACACCTCCGTCAGAATCGGATCTTTAAAAAAGCCGCTGACCGCCTGCTTGTTAGCCGCTGCACTGTAACGGTCGAAGTGAGCGATTCGGCTTCCACGGTCGTGAACAAGCTGCATGTTAAGTATATGGCCCGGCAAACTGGCGCTATAGTCGAAATCCGTCACTCTTACGGTTGTACATACCGGATTACGGCTTGTCGTAAAATGAATCTCCATTCGGTTCAAATCGTACACGAGACTAAACACCGTATCCGGTCTGCGCATCTCCCGCAGCCCTTCGAATGCGTCCTCGATGCTGATCGACGGAAGCTCAAACTTATTGGCAATCCATTGGTCTGCCTTACGGAACCGGTGCATGGAGTTGGCTTCGTAATCCCCGGTCGCTTCCTCCTGCTCGGCCGGCTCATGCCTGGTACGAATCGTTTCCTGGTACAGGGAATTAGCCATAACGGGACATGGAAGCGAGGCATCCTTGTACACAGCCATTTCGCCATTCAGAAATTCGATGATCGCCCGGTCTCCCCGCTTGTCGCACACCATATAGTGCAGATGCGATTGGTTCTGGGCAATGCGAACCCGGGAGGCTGCCTCCAGCACTTCGCCAACTGTCGCACACGTATCGAGCATATATTGAATCCATTGAAGCTCCGATACCGCCGGCCTCTCATCCGGGGCCGGATACGCGGCTTGCCATAGAGTCGTTTGTTCGACAACGAGTCCCTCCTCATTCATGCCGCCGTTCGGGCACTCCTTCCCGATTTGGGATACGGTCAAGTTTCCATATATGGACACCCAAGATGTCGGCTGATCCGGCGGCAGGATGAATGCCGTTTTGGCGAGCCCTCTCTGGTTGGTGTACATATACACCCCGTCATAAATAACATCTTGATTTTTGCCTACGAAGTTTGTTTCGCCTTTACAGATATGCCAAGCAGTACTCATGTTTACTCTCCTTTTCTTCCAAAGCCAATTTGATTTGACTTCAGCATACCGTTCCGTTTTCCCCGCTTCTTGACATTCTTTACAGCAATTCATTCCTTTCAAAAGAAAAGGCTATGTTTTTTGATATACACGAACAATTGTTCTACAATAATGGGTATAATCATATAGGATATCTCTGACCGCAAGCCTCGTAAACGTGGTGGCAAAGCTAAGTATTGTGGCATCAGTAATGACCAAATATGTGTGTTGGTTGCTCGTGACCGTCAGAAGATGACTTTTTCTGGCGTACTTGGGCGTGAACGAATTCGGACAATGAAATTGGATGAGGCTATTGGCAGTCATTTAACTGAGTCAAATGTACTTTGTACTGATTCGTGGAGGGCATTTAGTTCCTATGCGAATTCGAAAGGCTTAGACCATTACCGCTTTAAGTCCGATGGAAAACAACGTGTTAAAGGAGTTTACCGCATTCAGAATGTAAACCAGCTATCATAATCGTTTGAAACGTTGGATCGACCGTTTTAATGGTGTTGCAACCAAGTATTTGCAACATTATTTGGCTTGGTTCCGCTGCTTAGACAGCAAGGAATATGAGAACACAACGTCGAATAAGAAAAATATGTTGGTCACCTCTTGCCTGCTTACTGTAAAAGAGACAAACACCAAGCTTCGACAAACTTCTTTTGTCTCAATTAAACGGGTAAGAAAGTTAAAGTAAAGTAATCTATAAAAGGTGGAGTGAATACACGTCGTGGCAACAATTGACGATTTTTTAAAGTTAGATATCCGTATAGGTACTGTGACTAAAGCAGAACCTTTTCCAGAAGCACGAAAACCTGCAATAAAATTAGAAATTGATTTTGGTGAAATCGGTATCAAACGCTCTTCTGCTCAAATAACGAGAAGATATGAACCAGAACAACTTATAGGTAATCAAGTGGTCGCAATAGTAAATTTTCCAGTAAGGCGAATTGCTGGTTTTGAATCTGAAGTGTTGGTAATTGGAGGTGTTCCAGAGGAAGGTGATGTTGTACTATTAAAACCAGATGAACCAGTTAAGAATGGTACACCGATTGCCTAATAGAACATTCGGTAATGGATTTTCATTCAACAAACGGATATCTATAGTTGATTAACCGCCTTTTCAGTTGGCGGTTTTCTTTTTGGTCCCCAAAATCAACAACAAAATTTAACATAGCCAAAGAAAAAGCCCGGCCAGCGCCGGGCATTTAAACAATCGGAACATAAATGTAAAAGGCCCCGGTTTCTGCATAATCGCTCTCATAAACCTCCATAAAGTCCATGCCGACCGGGTTCAGCATCAGTTTGGACACGCTGATCGATTTATACAAGTCATGAATGGCGGTCTGAAATACGCTGCCCATGCCTTCTTTATAGTGGAAAACCGCATATTGGGACGCGGGGAGCTCCAGTAAAGCCAGCTCGCCGCTTTCCCGCTCGTTCGAAGAGCCTGCCGAAAAACCGGAAAAGTAACGGATGTCCTCCTCCGGAAATCTGGAGTTGTTGAGCGTCACGTTATACAAGCGGTCCACTCCGTTCGGCGTTATCCAATTTCCCACAAATCCGGCTACAAATGCAGACACCCTCCCGAGCCCTTCCTCGGTTTCGGGGTTAAACCGGATCTCCTGTCCGGTCAATGTAACTGCCGGTAAAGAAGCATACGTAAAGTCCACGATGACATCTTTGTTCACATTTTTAAATTCGCGCTCGACGACCGACTTTGTATTCAACCTTTGCAAACAAGCGTACTATCCAAATCATAGCAGATCCCTCCAGCAGCAACAATCTATTCACGGAAACCTGGACTGCCGCTGTTATTGAGCTATCGTTCTTCGTTAGCAAAAAGGTTTGTCTACTATGAAAATTCACTTATAACAGCCTGGATAATTCTTCTATATCTTCAGCTGAAGTGACCAACCCATGAATTGCGGAGGAAATTTCTCCTGTCGCAGCCGACTGCTTGTGTGAGATTTCAGTTGCTTTTTTCACTGAATTAGCGATAAATTCTACTTTTTGATTGAGTAAACGGAGTATACCACGGATTTCATCTACCGATCTGGCACTATCTTCAGCAAGGCTTCTAATTTCTTTGGCAACAACGGCAAAGCCTCTTCCATGTTCCCCTGCTCTAGCTGCTTCAATACCTGCGTTTAAACCAAGAATTTTAGACTTCCCTGCGACTGAGTTGATGAATGTTAAGATCTTTGCCGTTTTATCAACTTGTTCGCTCATTTCTTTTTGCGCAGTTCCCAATAATTCCATAAAATTAGCTAACTCGAGAGCCGAGGAAGAAAGCTCTTGGGTAGATGCAGCAATTTCTTCCGAAGTAGAGGCGAAATGCTGAGCTACAGAACTTAGTTTTTGTTGATTTTCCAAACTGATACCGATTCCAAAACCCCCAATAACTTTTCCATGCTCATCTGTGATGGGTACACTCTTTGCTTTAAAAGCAATGCCAAAAGCCTCTTTAGGCACACTAACCATTTGTGCTTTATTGGACTTCATAGCTAAATAAATAGCATCGCCTTCTGGAACAGCCATCCCGTCAATAGCACCAAGGTTCAGGTTTGAAGCAGGAAGATATAATAGAAACTTTTCGGTATCGGTTACTCCAATCATCACATCAAAAGGAATTCCCTCTTTTATTTTAGGCGCAAGTTTTACCCAATAATCGAGTAATTCATTCTTTTCATTCACCGTCCATCCCCCCCTAAAATAGTCTATATACTTAAATATAATCTATGATTGTATGCGCTTACATAATGGATAAAATTACTATATCGGATTTTTTTTTGACTGTCAATGTCAGTAGGATGCCTATATTTTCTGTCACATAATCTAAGGGAAATATACCCCCGAATATGCTAAGTTTACTCGTTTACTGCGATTCGAATTCTCCTAACTGTCTGTAACGGCAAATTTTTTGTCGACCACTGGACCCCATATAAGTTACAATAATACTAACTCAATAGCAAAAGGGGATCATTTATGAAATATATCAGCACCCGGGGACAAGTATCCCCCACAGGATTTATCGACGCGATTCTGATGGGACTGGCCGACGACGGCGGCTTGCTCGTGCCTGAGCACATTCCGCAATTATCGGACGATACCCTTAAACAATGGCAGAAACTCACTTATCCGGAGCTCGCCCTAGAGGTGTTCTCCTTATATGTAAACAATGAAATTCCACGTGCGGATCTGAAGAAACTGGTCGACGACAGTTATGCGACATTCCGCCACGAGGATGTAACACCCGTACGCCGGCTCGACAACGGTCGATATGTGTTGGAACTGTTCCATGGCCCAACCTTCGCCTTCAAGGATGTCGCGTTACAATTTCTTGGCAATCTGTATTCCTACGTCTCCCGTAAAACGAACTCCATCATCCACATTCTTGGAGCGACGTCGGGTGACACAGGCGCTTCGGCGATCGAGGGCGTGCGCGGCAAAGAAGGAATCCGCATCTGTATCTTGCATCCACACCAGAAGGTGAGCAAGGTGCAGGAACTTCAGATGACCACGGTCAATGACGCCAACGTGCTTAACCTCGCCGTGGAAGGCACCTTTGATGACTGCCAACGAATCATTAAGGAACTATTCGCCGACGTTAGTTTCAAACACCGGTACCACCTGCGTGCCATCAATTCCATTAATATTGCCCGGATTCTCGCACAGACGGTGTACTACTTCTATGCTTACTTCCAGGTAGCGAACAAAGAGCATGCCGATAAGATCAGCTTCAGCGTACCGACAGGGAACTTCGGCGATATATTTGCCGGTTACCTGGCTCAAAGAATGGGACTTCCCATCCATAAACTGATCTTGGCGACGAACGAGAACAACATCTTGGCACGCTTTGTGAATGAAGGCGTATATCAACCGGGCGCTTTCCGAGGAACATACAGTCCGTCCATGGACATTCAAGTAGCAAGTAACTTCGAGCGATATTTGTTTTACCTGTATGGAGAGGACGCTGACACCGTGACCTCTCTCATGGCGCAGTTCAAAGCGGAAGGCCGCATCGTCATCACCGGAGACGTATTGAAGCGAGTGCAAGCCGACTTCTCGGCCTACAGCGTGGAGAACGAAGAATGCCTAAACACCATCAGTGCGTATTATGAGAAGTACAGTTATCTGCTGGATCCGCATACCGCCTGCGGCGCAGCAGCATCCGACAAGCTAGCGGCGGAGGGAGAGGTCACGGTTGTTCTGTCAACCGCCCACCCGGCGAAGTTCGACGAAGCCATCCGGCTGCGCAATATCAGTCAGACCTACCCCGAGCAAATCCAGGCGCTGTTCGACAAACCGCAAATCCAAACCGTTGTCGGCGGGTCCAACGAAGAAATAAAGAAACAGTTAGTGACGTTTTTTAATTAATCCTCAGCAAGCTGCGTGAGAAAGCCATCCTACGGGATGGCTTTTGTTGTTTGCTGCGTTGTCTTCGGCCATGTCAATTCCTCCAGTCAGCTACGGAATATTTACGCCCCTTAATATGACAATGTTTGATTAATTATTTTATTTAGTCTTTCAATCCGCCCCCATCCGATCCTTTTCCTATCTATATACTACAATTCATTTTTCCGGTTCCCTACTCGTCCCCATTTAAACATCAGGAAATATATGACATTCATTATCAACTATCGACACTATTTATAAGAGTGTGATATCATATAATTCTTGATAAAGTGGTAACGCAATAAAGCAATGGATACTTAGTAAAAGGTGGTTTTTCATTCGATGAAACGTTTGGCAACTATGGTTATGGTTATCACAGCATCGCTCTCCCTCCTTGCAGGATGCTCCGGTTCGAAGGGCTCGGTTGGCGAGGACAACAAACTGGTGATTGGCATTGACGACAAATTTGCACCGATGGGGTTCCGGGATGAGAAGAATGAGATCGTCGGGTTTGATATCGACTATGCCAAAGCGGCTGCCGAGAAAATGGGCACCACGGTGGAATTTCAACCTATCGACTGGAAAACAAAAGAATCCGAGCTGAGCAGCGGGCGGATCGATCTGATCTGGAACGGATATACGATTACGGACGAGCGCAAAGAGAAAGTCCTCTTCACCAAGCCCTATCTCAAAAATGCGCAGGTGGTTGTGACATTGGCAAAATCCAACCTGACCAAGCTCGATGATCTGGCAGGCAAGGTTGTAGGGCTTCAATCGCTTTCTTCCGCAGCAGATGCCTTGAATGACCACCCTATCAAATCCAGGATCAAAACCGTTACGGAGTTCTCGGATAACGTCCTCGCCCTGAGCGATCTGAAGATCGGCCGTGTCGATGCGGTGGTCATTGATGAGGTCGTGATTAAGTATTATATGGCCAAGGAAACGGGCACCTTCAAGCTGCTCAGTGAATCTCTTGCTCCGGAAGAGTACGGAATCGGCGTAAAGAAAGGCAACGACGCCCTGCTTCAGAAGCTGCAAAAAGCGCTTGACGAAATGAACCAGGACGGCACCGCGTCGAAAATCTCGCAAAAATGGTTTGGCGAAGACAAAGTATTAAAGTAAACAAAACCGAATGATGATCAGGCAAGCCGGATTTCTTCTCGGAAATCCTGTTTTGTTTTTGGGGGAATTTCTTCATGTCCGCAGATTACATCACCACCATGATCAAGCCGATGCTGCAAGGGGCCCAAATGACGGTCCTCTTGTTTCTAATCGCCATTGTGGTATCCATTCCGCTGGGCTTCGTGCTCACGCTAGCTGTAAAAAGCAGCATCAAGTCTATCGCTTGGCTCGCCCATTCCTATATCTACATCATGCGCGGGACGCCGCTGCTTCTGCAGCTGCTCTTTATCTGCTTCGGGCTGCCGATGCTGCCGCTGGTCGGCGAATATCTGGTGCTGGACCGGTTTACCGCTGCATGCCTGGGCTTTATCTTGAACTATGCGGCGTATTTTGCCGAGATCTTCCGCGGCGGTCTGCTGGCGATTGATAAAGGCCAATATGAGGCCTCACAGGTGCTGGGTTTGAACAAATGGCAGACCATGACACGAATTATTCTGCCTCAAATGTTCCGCGTTGCACTGCCTGCAGTGTCCAACGAGTCGATTACGCTGATCAAGGATACCGCGCTTCTGTATGCCGTTGCCGTTCCGGAACTGCTGCACTTTGCCCAGACGGCAGTGAACCGGGACTTTACGATCGTGCCTTTCTTTATAGCCGGTATGATTTATCTGCTCATGACGCTCTTGCTAACCGCACTCTTCAAATGGCTGGAACAAAGATTTAAATTTGAATAAAAGGAATGGCGAACGTGGCTATCATTGAAGTAACCAACCTCAAAAAATCATTCGGCACGCTGGATGTGCTGAAGCAGATTACATTTCAAGTAAATAAAAACGATGTGGTTGCGGTGATTGGCCCCTCCGGATCCGGGAAAAGCACGATGCTCCGAAGTCTGGTTCATCTCGAACAGATTAATGGCGGCAGCATCAACGTAGCCGGAGACTATCTTGTCAAGGACGGGGTCTACTCCAAGCCTCAGGAGATCAAGCGGATCACCTCCAAGATGGGCATGGTGTTCCAGCATTTCAATCTGTTCCCGCACCTCACGGTCCAGGAAAATCTGGAGCTCGCTCCCAAAATGGTCAAAAGAGAGCCGAGTGCGGAACTTCGCAGACGAAGCACCGGGCTGCTGGAAAAGGTAGGTCTCGCCGAACGGGCGTCGGCTTACCCGGCCAAGCTCTCGGGCGGCCAAAAGCAACGTGTCGCCATTGCCCGGGCGCTAATGATGAATCCCGAGATCCTGCTGTTCGATGAACCCACCTCCGCCCTCGATCCGGAATTGACCGGCGAGGTACTGCAGGTGATGAAGAGTCTCGCCGAAGAGCATATGACGATGATTGTCGTGACGCATGAAATGGGATTCGCCAAGGAAGTGGCCAATCAGGTAATGTTCATGGATCATGGAGAGATCATCGAAACCGGCCATCCGGAGCAGCTCTTTACAACTCCCCGGTTTGACCGAACGAAAGCCTTCCTGAACCGGAGTTGGCAATAGTTCCTCAGGCGCAGCTCTATCGAATGGATAGACTGCGCTTTTTTGCATGCCTGCTGCCCTCTATCCATTTAATCCGTCCAATTTGACGGCAATTTGCAGCTGCAGCCTCGTTTCCGGATCATCAAGATGAAATCCAAGCTCGTTGCGTATTCGTTCGATCCGGTAATTGACGGTATTATAGTGAATAAACAAACGCTCCGCAGTTTCTTTTACATTGCAATTACTAAGAAAATAAGTTCGCAATGTTTGTAAAAGCGAGCCTTGATGCTTACGGTCATATTCGATTAGCGGCTGTAAAAAAATTCGCTTATATTCCTCCAGTTCCTCGGTTCCTTGCAAGCGGTACAGCAAAAGATATATGCCTAAATCGCGATAATGAACAATCGCATCATTCACATGGCTTTCACGGCATACTTCCGCTGCGCGTTTGGCTTCGCGAAAGCTGGCCGGTACACCGCTTTGATCTTGAGCCTCCCGGCCCAAGCATAATGTCGCGCGCTTCTCCAGAAGTTTGGGGCGCAGCAGAGACCATACGTCTCCCAGCGCATCTTTTCTCCATTTCTGATCCTTCTCACCGCTGTTTATCAACGTGATAAGGACGACTAAGCTCTCTTCGAGAACCGTCCAAATCATATCTTTTTTACCGGCGGCATCCCAGTTTAATCTTCGGGCTATTTCCTGAAGGTCGCTCACCTCCGGCTTTCGTTCATGAAAGGTTACGACGCCTACCAAAAAGGACGATCCCTCGATGAACGGGCGTCCGCATGCTTCTGCCCTCATCCGCAAATCCGCGGGGGAAACGATGCGCCCGGCTATCCAATCCTGCAGAAATTGGTCGATATACTTGGCCTCAATTTTCTTCCTGACTTGCGAGTTGTTTATTTCAAAGCCGATTAGCTCGCTGGCCCAGTTCATCGTCAACGTATCGACAATTCCGTATTCGCTTTGCTGCTCCAGCATCAGCAAAAGAGACGGCTGCTGCACTTGTCCATCGGGCACCGATGTAATGTATACGCGAATCATTTGCTCCCCTGCCTGGATGAAACTGGTTTCAAGGGTTCGGTCCTCCCTGAGTCTCTCCCATCCGGCCTCGTCTACCTGCCTGCATAAATGCTCAGCTGAAGGTGAAGCCATCCAGCGATTGCCCGGGTCCAGCAATACAACCGGGTTTTGAATGAGAAGCTGCAGATGGTGTAAAAACGCATGAAGCCCATCCCCGTGCAATAGCACTTGGGACAGGCGTTGGACCCGGCTTTGAAGAAGCGTTAGCTGCCTTACTTCCGTGACGAGAACGCGTTCCATCACTTCGCGGACAACATCGGAAAATGCGGTATCCGGGGGAAGCTCGATTAAGGGGAGTCCATGAAACTCGGCAGCCTTCACAGCCGAGTCGGGCACGGTGTCTATAAATCGTTTCGTCTTGATGCCCAGAGCGACTACGCCCTTTTGCACAAGCTGCTCAATTAAGGTGACAAACAATTCCGGATTATGTTTTAAGGGATACCCCGTTGTCATTAAGAACTCGCCAGGCTTTACCCAATTAATCACATCGGGAACTTCCATCACATTGATTCTGCTTATCGTCTGCTCCAAGCCGGACCGTCCCCCAAGAAGAACAGCCTCCTTGAAATGAGGGATCGAGAAAAGATCTTTTACAGTAAAGCCGTACACAGCTTCCTTTTCCATCGTTTATTCCTCCCGGTGCGCACTTCGTGTCTGTTTTCAATGCAGTCGTTGTCAAGCGTTTCGCAGGCTTTTTACAACCGGCTCCGACATCGACGTCCACCCGAAAATTCCGCCCTGCTGCCAAATCATCCGCAGTGCAGCCGCATGATCTTCAGGATCAAAGGCGGCTGTTGCATCTTCCAGCACAAGACATTCATACCCCCGGTCATTCGCTTCCCGGAGTGTGGTATGCACACAAACATGTGTCGTGACCCCGCATAAAATTAACGCTTCTATCCGGTTTTCTTCAAGAATCGCTTGTAAATCCGTTTGAAAAAACGCTCCTTTTCCAGGCTTGTCGATTATGATCTCCCCCGCTTCGGGGGTGAGTTCGGGAACGATAGCATGTCCCCTTTCTCCACGAATCAGAATTCGCCCCATCGGTCCCTCGTCTCCAATCCCGGCCCCCTGTCTCCGGCTCCGCCTAAGCTTGGACGGCGGACAATCGGACAAATCGGGCAGATGCCCCTCCCGGGTATGAACGATCATCAGGCCGGCGAATCTGGCAGCGGCCATGACGCGCGAGATGACCGGGATAATGGACCGTGTGGACGAAATATCATTTCCAAGCCGTTCCCCAAAACCTCCCGGTGCGCAAAAATCATTCTGCATGTCAATGACAACAAGAGCTGTCCGGTCGGGACGAAACACAAACGGATACGGCAGGGACTCATTCAGCGTTAGGGTTGGTTTCATCATTTGACTTCCCTCGTCTCCGGCAATTTTTGAATGCAGGCGAACCAATGCTCAGTTCGAGTTATGCAGATGAAGCCTGAGGAGCGTGCCGATTAATTTATCCGAACTGGACACCGCCCCAAAAACACCGCCTTGCATCGTCGCCATTTTCAGCGCAGCCACATGGTTGCCTACATCGGTTGCGCCGGTACAATCCTCCAGTATCAAGCATTCATACCCGCGATCATTGGCTTCCCGCATCGTGGTATGAACGCCGACGTCCGTGGTGATTCCGGTGAGAATCAGATGCGTAATTCCGCGCGATCTCAGAATCAGATCAAGATCCGTGGCGAAAAAACCGCCCTTGCCGGGCTTATCCACAACAATCTCATCCGGCAAGGGGGTAAGTTCCGTCACAATCCGCCAACCGGGCTCGTCTCTTACCAAGATTCGGCCCGAGGGGCCGACGCTTCCGATCTCCGCACCCGCTCTCCGGCTGCGCCACCGTTTATTGTCCGGTAAATCGGAAAGGTCCGGCCGGTGTCCTTCCCTAGTAAAAACGACGGTGAATTCGGGGATGGACCGAACGACCTCAAGCAATCTGCGGATCGGATCAATCGTACGCGCCGTTAAATGCGGGTCGTACCCCATCCGTTCTACATAGCCGCCTCTTCCGCAAAAATCATTTTGCATATCAATGACTAGCAGCGCTGTTTTCCGGGGGACAAGCTCCCCGTCATAAGGCCATGAATAAGGATAAGACGGAACGGTTATTCTACCTGATTGTCCTTGTTGTCTATGCCATTTCAAATTCGCCGCACGCTCCTTACCCGGGCCTGACGGTACAAATGGTTTACGGTGCTCATTTCGGTATATTTCCGAGGACGCCCTTCACTAAATAATCGGCGGCTTCCAATTTTTCAACGGGCGGTATTTCTCCTTCCTTGATTTGAATTTTGCCCGATTGATCTTCAATAGGCCCTTTGAACGGCTGCAGCGTACCGTCAAGCAATTCCGTTTTTTTCGTTTCCACAAACTTTTTCACATCATCCGGAACCCCCGCACCGAGCGCTGTCATTTGAACGACGTTGTCTTTCAAGGTTCCGCGATATTTACTTTCGTACTTGCTGCCTTTAAATTTACCGTCGACAGCGGTTTTCACCATATCTACGAATAAATCCGGCCAGTTCCATACAGATCCGGTAATCCATCCTTTCGGCGCCAGAGAGGAAGCGTCCGCATGATAGCCAACCGACATGACGCCTCTGCGTTCGGCGGTTTCGATGATCGTTTTGGTACAATCTTGATGCTGCGTCAATACATCTACACCGTTGTCGATCAGCGAGTTGGCCGCATTCGCCTGCTGTCCCGGATCACACCAGCTTCCCGTAAAGACAACCGATGTCGTCGCATCCGGATTTACCGATTTGGCTCCAAGCTCAAAAGCATTTACGTTCAGCAGCACCTGGGGAATCGGAACGGAAACGATATAACCCAATTTCCCTGTTTTAGACATTTTGCCCGCTGCAACACCGGCAAGATAAATCGGCTCCCAGATCGTACCGAAATAGGTACCCAAATTGTCCGCCGTTTTCAGACCCCCCTGATGAAAGAAAGCAACTTCGGGATGGCGCTTGGCCACGTTCAGCGCAGGATCAAGGTGTCCGTAAGAGGTCGGGAAAATAATTTTGGCCCCTTCCTGGATCATCTGCTCCATGACCCGCTCAGCCTCTGCCGTCTCAGGGACGTTCTCGGCCCGCAGCACTTTTAAATCCGGGAACGCCTTTTGGACCGCTTCACTGCCCAGATAAGCCGCCTGGTTATACCCGTAATCATCACGCGCGCCTACGAAGATGAAACCGACAGCAGTCCCGCCAGTTCCCGGAGTGACGGAGCCGGCGCTTTTGGCGGCTTCCGCCCCGCTGCCGCTAGTTGGCGCTTGATTCGATCCGGGTTGGCTGCAGCCGGCCAAAAGAATGACAGAAGCCAGCGTTAATGCCAAAAAGCTCTTCATTTTGTTCCATTTCATGTGTGATTCCCTCCATTTTTATATATAAATTCAAGTGAAACCTCATGACCCGGCCGAGTTTCCGGTAAATACTTTACCCAGAGCCTCAGGGGTTTGGCTTCGCTGTCGAAGCTCCACAACCAGCAGAGCCGCAAGGGTCAGCAGATAAGGCAGCATGAACAGGAAGAACGGAGAAATCGGCAGCTGCGTCTGCTGAACGGTAAGCTGCAGAGCTTGAGCGGCACCGAACAAATAAGCGCCGAGCATCGCCCTTGTCGGCTTCCAGGAAGCGAAGATCACAAGCGCGACCGCTACAACGCCCCGCCCTTGCACCATATTCTCCACCCAACTGTGGGTATAAGCTACCGAAAGCTGAGCGCCGCCTATGCCGGCCAAAAAACCTCCGGCCAATACGGCTGCATACCGGACCAGCTTCGGATTGAATCCGTTGGCAAAGAGCACTTCCTCTCTTTCGCCGGCAGCTCTGAGAATGACTCCAAGCCGGGTACGAAACAACAAATACCATAACAAAGGCACTAGAACTATGGATAGATAAGTTAACGGATCATGATTGAATAAAATCTGGCCCAGAAACGGAATATCCGATAAGTAAGGGATAGGTATCGGATTAAAACCGACGATTTGCTTGCTGACAAATCCCCGTCCAAAAAACGAAGTAAGCCCCATACCGAAAAACATGATCGTTAGTCCGGTCGCCAGCTGATTGGCATGGCAGGTGAGAACCAGAAAGGCGTGGATTGCAGAGATGAGCAAGCCGCATAATCCGCCTGCCAGCGTACCGAGCCACGGGTTGCCGGTCCAAGCCGTAACCGCGAATCCTCCGAGTGCCCCGGCAAGCATGGAGCCTTCCGTCCCCAGATTGATCACGCCGGCACGTTCCGAGATCAATTCCCCTTGGCTTGCCAGCATGACAGATGTTCCCGAACGAAATGCCCCTGTCAAAATATCCGCTATCATTTATTCAACCTCCTTCCACTGCCGAGCAGAAAGAACAGAACCAGCGCCATCAAAATATAGACCGAAGAAGATGGAAGTCCGGAACCAATCTCAAGCGAGTTGCCGGCGACGCTGATCATCCCGAGCACAAACGCCGAAACGATAAGACGCAGAGGGTGATTCCAGGCCATCCAGGCGGCCAAGAAGCCAAGATACCCGTAATTGACCCCTGTCGCTGGGCGAAGGCGGCCTTCAATACCTGCAATTTCAATCATCCCGGCTATACCCGCCAAAGCGCCCCCGGCAATCAGCACCCAAAAAAACATCTTGTTCACCTTAAAGCCGGCGCGCTCCGCAGCAAAGATGTTACCGCCAAGCACCCGAATACGGAAGCCGAGCTGCGTCTTCGCCAAGACGAACCAAACGACTGCCGCCAGAACAAACGCGATTGCAATGCCTGCATGAAGCCTCGTGCCATCCATAACCGGCAGCCGCAAGGAAGGCGCAATCTCGGGGGAAAAGGGCCAATTGAACGATTTCGGATCTTTTAATAATCCGTGTACAAAGAATCCGACGGTAAAGGAGGCGACGTAATTCAACAGCAGGCTGGTGATCGTTTCATTAAGCTTACCCTTGACCTTAAGAATAGCCGTGACTCCAGCCCAGACCGCCCCTCCCAGAGCGCCGGCGGCGAGCATTAGCGTTAGGCCAGCCCAGGCCGGGAAATGGTCAAGATAAAACACGGCAAACCATGTGGAAAACAGAGCACCGATCGCAAGTTGTCCTTCTCCTCCCACATTAATCAAACCCGCTTTGGCCGGTAAGGCTGCGGCAAGGCCCGTCAAAATGAACGGCGTTGCCTTCAGCAATACTTCGCCAAAGCCATAGGCGCTCCCGAATGTGGAACGAACCATCGAAACGTACAATTGCACCGGGTTTACACCGAAAAACAACAGGAACGCGCCAAAGATCATAAAAGGAACGATCAATACACCGACCTGAAATGCGAACAGCTTTAATTTGCCGCCGAGCGAAAAGGACCGCCCGGGTAATGCAACCGTATCCGCTTGCTGCTTCATGCCAATTCTCCTTTCAACATGCGGGAGCCGATTTCTGATGCATCGGTTTCCGACGGACGATAAGGCCCGCGCAATTGTTTGCCGGAAAGAACAACCAGCCTGTCCGATAATTTGAACAATTCATCCAAATCCTCCGAAAACAGTAATACAGCCGTTCCTCTCTCCGCTAATGTGATCAACTGCTGTTGGATCGTACGCGTCGTTCCTATGTCCAGTCCCCGGCTGGGGTAACTGATGATCAGGATTTTGGGCTTTCTGATCAGGGCTCTGGAAAGCACCATTCGCTGCACATTTCCTCCGGAAAGCTGATCCGCGCGCCGATCGGCAGCCGCCAACGCGAGGGCCCGGGCCTCCTCACTACCCTCCAGCAAGCTTCGGACATGCTGCCAATCGATACCGGCTCCTTTAGGCTTCATCGGAATTCCATCCAAGACCATATGCTCAAGTATAGTAAAACCCGGGATCACCGATTCCTTGAGCGGATCCTCAGAGACGAAGCTGACCCCGGCCTCCATAAACGCTTTTGTGCCGCCTTCTAACTCTTTCCCGTCAACCGTAAGCCTGCCGGACGTTAAATGACGCAGACCGAACAGCACTTCGGCCAATTCCCGTTGTCCGCTCCCGGAAATTCCAGCTACACCGGTAATTTCCCCCTGTCTTAAAGTCAATTGAATATCCTTAAGCACCGTTTCGCCATGGTTTCCCAGGATAGTCCCGCGTTCGATTTGAAGCACCACCGGGTTTTCCCGTGCGGCATCTTGGGTTTGCTTGTTCACTGGCTTCAGCGTCTTGGCCCCCATCATTGCCGCAATCAGCACATTCCCATCCAATCCGTCTTCGCGGCTCGCCGTATAGGTGATTTGACCGCTGCGCAGAACGCTTACCTGATCTGCGCAAGCCAGAACTTCATTAATCTTATGTGTAATGAGCAGAATGCCGTATCCGTCTTGTCTAAGCAAACCCAGCATCTGAAGGAAGGCTTCCACTTCTTGAGGCACAAGCACACTGGTCGGTTCGTCAAAAATAATCACGCGCGTTCCGGGAATCAGCAGCACCTTCACGATTTCAAGACGCTGGCGTTGACCTAAATCAAGCTGCCATACATGCGCATCGGGATCAACCGATAATCCGTACTTTTCGGAAATTCCCAGAATGCTGTCACGAAGCTGCTTTCTCCGAAGGCGCCAACCACCACTCGACATGGCAAGTGCGATATTATCCAATACAGTCATTGCCGGAATCAGACGAAAATCCTGAAACACCATGCCAATGCCTTTTGCCTTCGCCTTAAGGGGAGGATGCAATGAAACGGCTTCGCCATCCATATAAATGGCGCCTGCATCGGGGGCATATACCCCGTACAGCATTTTCATTAAAGTGCTTTTACCCGCGCCGTTCTCTCCAAGAATGGCGTGAATAGAGCCTTGTTTCACCTCCAGATTGATGTCTTTATTGACAACCAGCGAACCAAAACGTTTGGTTAAGCCTTCGGTCCGTAACAGATAGAAATCGGCGGTATCCCGAGAATGATTCATCTTCCAACCCACCTTAAATATGTTATATATCATAACATTAAAATGAATGATTAATTTACATGAATTATTATAATACCTTTCAATCGCTTTATCTTTATGAATTTGTTACAAAATCAACAATTATTTTTTAGTGATTTTTTATAAAAATAACATATATATAACATATAATTTCAATAAAATCCCATTTTAAATGTCAGGTTTGGGGCTTTGCCGTTAAAAAAAACTGTCTCTCCAGCTCCAAAGCTCACTTTTGAGACAGCCTTTCATGTTATGTTATACGGCAAAAACTGCCGCTCCTATCCATCCATTCCCGCAGCTATACCGCTTCAACGGCATTACGCCAACCTCCATAGCTCGTTATATCTACGGCCTCTGCCGCGGCATAAGCTTCGCAAATGAATCCTGGAACCTCCACTCCATCCAGCAGCTCGATTTTCCCGATCCCAAGCGGAGCAGGTATGGCTGCGGCAAAAGCACCGAAACGGTCCGTGGGCATTTCCCACAATTCCAATCGAATGGAAGCCCCTCCCTGCTCCTTCCTGATCAAACCCGGTTTGGCAGGATCCGTCGGCAGCTTGATCATTTGATATTTCGCCGCCGTTGCGGCATCACGTACAAAACGCGCACCAAACTCCTTCATTTGCTTTTCCAACGGATACCCGCGCATATGAAGGCCGCAAACGGCGACAGGAACCATATCCCGGGACACGGGTTTCAACTCCGTCGTCAAGTCAACTCCTGCCAGATTGGCAGAGGAATCGGCAAAACAAGCAGCGGCGCCGCATATCAGCGCTTCGTTCTCCGCGAGCGCAAACATTGTGATTCCAAACGGTGTATTCGGCGCGGCGTCTTCCGCCGGCACAGCAACCGCACAAAGATCAAGCAAGTTACAATGATTGGTATAAAGCCCCATAGCACTGTTTGCCGTAATCGGGTTGTTCCTTACTTCTTGAAGAGTCCATGTCCCTGCGCAAGTCGGCAAGATCAGAACGGCGTCTGCCAACCATCTTCTTACTTCAAGCTTATGGGCCTGCAGCGTATGCCAGGCTTTAAACAACGAAGCGGCACTGTAATCCGTTGTCGCACCTGAGCGCAAAATTTGTTCCGTCACCGGCAGAGCGCTGCCCGGATGCGCTTCGACGAAATCGCCTAATCCGGCCCACCGCTCAGCGACAAACGGTCCGTCGTACAACAGCGCCGACGTTTGAGATAGCTTGCTTGTATCCGTATATTCGACGGGGATGCCCAGCTTCTTCAATCTTTCTACAGCCAAATCCCAAGCTTGGCTGTACTCGTTCGCAAAGGTTCCGAAAAAATTCAGCGGCTCTTTAGGCAAATAAATTTTTCGAGGGAGCGCAGGCGTCGGAGCCGGAAAGCTTCGTGACCAAGGACTCGCATGATCAACGCCCCGCGCTACAGCATCTACCGCGAGCGCGTCTTCCAAACTGTGCGCAAGCACCGAAACACAGTCCAAGCCGGCGCAGGCCGGAACAACGCCTTTTGTCGACCACGCTCCCAGCGTCGGCTTATAACCGACAAGCCTGTTCAAGGCAGCCGGTACACGTCCCGACCCCGCAGTATCCGTCCCCAGAGCGAAAGCTGCATGGCCGCGCGCTACAGCAACTGCGGAACCTGAGCTTGAACCCCCGCTGATCAGTTCTCCACGCAAGGCGTTTTTTGTCTCGCCGTAAGGACTTCTTACTCCCACCAAACCGGTTGCGAATTGATCCAGGTTCGCTTTGCCGACGGGAATAGCTCCAGCTTCAATTAATCGTTCTACAACGGTCGCATGTTCTGTCGGCGTATATTCAAAATCCGGGCAACCCGCCGTTGTCGGTACATGCGCCAAGTCAATATTGTCTTTGATCGCAAAAGGAATCCCCCACAGCGGCGCTAGTCCCTTGTCCAGAAGCTTCAGACGGTCCAAGTAAGGCTGAATCATCTTCATGCTGGGCGGCGTAATCCATATATTCATTTCCGCATCTTCGGCGGCCCGGTTTATAATTTCATTCACAACTTCTTCAGGACTCCAAACATTGTTTTGATACATTTCCCGTAACCAAGAAATCGACAATTCTCTCGGAAGCATGCGGGTGTTCATCCATTATCACCATCCTTTTTGGTAACATCCTTTACCAAGTGCGTGTTAAAAAATTGATTCGGCGGCACAGCTTCCTCAACCGGCAGGAAGATACTGATTTGCTCCGACGGAACGATATCGTCGTTAAGTACGGAGTGTACGGTTCCTGCCGGAACGTGAAAGGTATCCCCGGCCTGATAGTTTTTCCACTCCCCATTACACAGCAGCTTTACTTTCCCAACCGTAATATGGATGATTTCCGCTACATCATGATAATGCGGGAGCACCTGTCCGCCCGGACCGATTTTTTCCCAGAGGATGGAGCTGGTCCTTATTCCCAGCCCGTCCGCCTGCTGTGCATTCAAGATTTCCCGGTGATACAGCTCTCTGTGGTTGGGCATTAGCTCCCATTCCATCTCATCGCCAACAATAACTTTGGTTTCATTTCCCGTGATCATGTGATGTCCTCCTCAACGATAGATAGCCGAATTGTCCGTTTAGAAATGCTCCAACGCTTTCAGCACCCGGGAAGAGTCGGATACACTGCCGAAAACCCCACCCTGCATCGTTACCATTTTGAGAGCCGCCTGATGATTGCCGATATCCGTCGCCCCGGTGCAATCTTCCAAAATCAAACATTCATACCCTCTGTCGTTCGCTTCCCGCATCGTCGTATGCACACATACGTCGGTGGTAATGCCAGTTAAAATCAAATGTGTAATGCCTTTGTTTTTCAAAATCAAATCCAGGTCCGTCGCATAAAAACTTCCTTTGCCGGGCTTGTCGATCACCGGTTCCCCTTCCAAAGGCTTTAGTTCTTCAATAATGTTCCAGCCCGGCTCCCCCCGAACAAGAATACGGCCCGCGGGCCCGGGAGAACCGATCTCCGCACCAATCTGTTTACTTCGCCATCTTTTGTTCGCAGGAAGATCGGAGAGATCGGGCTTATGCCCTTCCCGCGTATGAATGACCGTAAAACCTGGAATTTTCCGTACCCTCTCCAACAGCGCTTGAATAGGCTGAATGGCTCTTGCCGTCAAGGAAATGTCATAGCCCATCCGATCCACATACCCCCCTTTTCCACAAAAATCGATTTGCATATCGATGATGACAAGCGCCGTTTTCTCCGGCACAATCTTCCCGTCAAACGGCCAGTTGTACGGGTTCGCTTCCACTTGCATAAAATCACATCCCTTTCTCCCTGCTTAAACGATGATATATAACTTAACAAATGTTTGGGAAAAGGTTGTTATTGTATGATCCCCGTCCCTTATTGTTATATTATATGACGTAAAAAACCTGATTTCATTATCATCATTCAACAATTAATGGGGATTTTTATTGTGTCTTTTTAACAAAAAACGATTGATTATAAATATTGTGTCATTTTTTATTACATTGAAATCGTTTGTAAAATCATATGTGCAAAAAAAATAGACCTTTTTCCGGATATTCCGGAATAGAGTCTACTGCTTGTTTTTAACGCTTTCCTGACTAAAAAAGAGGGACCCTAGTCCCTCTTTCCGGTTAAAGATTGATTCAAAATTTGCATTTTTTCAATTTGATCTTTCGTTTCCTTCGTCCCTAGAGCGTGAATTTTTCGATAGATTTCTTGTAAGGCCATATCGTATCCGACGTTGGCCTGGTCGTAATGATAAGGAATGCCTGCCGCATGCGCTCTCCAAAAAGTGTCTATCTCGAAATCTTCCTCGACTTCAAACAACTCCTGAAGCTGCTTAATTTCTTCGTCGGTTGCCTCGATTTCTAATTCATAGGCGGCATCGCCTTGATTAGACATGATCGACCTGGATTGAACCGATACATAATACTTATTTCTCTCCATGTTAGTCCTCCGCGTTAATAAAAATAATACATCCAAATAGCGGCTCCGATCGCAAGAACAATCGGAAACAGCACATAAGCTATCATCATGGGGTTAGCGATGAAGTAATGCTTGACTGAAGTGGGATTCACTCCTTTATCCATTTCTTTGGTTCGCTGCCTCCGGATCAATACAATGGAAGCGATCAAAGAAATAACGATGATCAAGTAAGCCAAAGAAAGCAAAATTTTCAACATCGCATTATCGGACTCCTTAATTTAAAATTATTGTTATTTATTTTTCGTTAAAGAGATAAAAATTATGATTGACGGTTGACTCCTCAACCGGACTATTATTTGGAAAAAAATAAAAAACCTTGATTTCTCAAGGTTTTGTCACACCATTCCCGTATTAATTCCAAACGTCTTGTGCAATATTAACGACAAGACGTATTTTGTCCCACTGCTCCTCTTCCGTGAGAAGATTGCCTTCTTCCGTTGAAGCAAAACCGCATTGGGGGCTTAAGCAGAGCTGATCCAAGCTTACATACTGGGCAGCTTCATGAATTCTTGCTTTGATACGCTCCGGATTTTCCAGTTCACCGAATTTGGACGTGATTAATCCTAATACAAGTTGGATATCCTTTCTATTTACATGACGTAAAGGTTCAAATCCGCCGGATCGCTCATCATCAAATTCTAAAAACAGTCCGTCTACCTTGAGTTTGCCAAAAATAAATTCGGATACGCGATCATACCCGCCACTGGCCACATAAGTAGATTTAAAATTGCCCCTGCATATGTGCATCGTAATCTTCATATCTTCCGGCTTATTGGCTATCGATTCGTTAATAGCCCTGGTGAACAGCTGTGCTAATTGTTCCGCAGAAAAGCCTCTTGCCGCAATTTGTTCCTGACCTTTCTCGGAGAAAAATACGGACCACGAGGTATCATCCAATTGTAAATAGCGGCAACCGGCATCGTAGAAAGCCTGAATCGCTTTTTGATAAGCTGTGATCAAATCATTAAAAAATTCATCATAATTCGGATAAACGTCTTCTTCAATATGCCCTCTAAAAAATAACATGTTCGGACTAGGAATTGTAAATTTAGCAACATGATTGCCTGCAATTTGATGAAGGAATTTATAATCCTCGATCATAGGATGGTTATGAAAATCTACTTTACCTGTTACTTTCACTCCGTGAGCTTTGGTTTGAACACCCTGAAATTGAATCCCTTGCTCCGTTTCATAGAGCTCAACACCAACAAGCTGCGATAGAAAATCGAAATGCCACCAAGCGCGTCGAAACTCACCGTCCGTCACAGCGGCCAAGCCCAATTTTTTTTGCATGTCAACAAGCCGGACGATTTCTTCATCTTCAATGATACGCAATTGCTCTGCTGTAATTTCCCCATTTTGCTTTTGTAAACGCGCTTGTTTAAGTCGCTCCGGTCTTAAAAAACTACCTACATGATCTGCCCGGAATGGTCCTTTAGCCAGTACTGCCGTCATTTTGCACATCTCCTCTTCTAAAATAGGATGTAGTGAAGCCGGATTCACTCCACATAGGATGATCCAAATGAAAAACCATGCAAAAAAGACATCTTCACCTCAACAAAAAGAAGGAAAAGATGCCTATGATTGCATGCGAACAAGCAGCGGCCCGTCATTAACACTTTCCTATCTTCCGTAGGTTGAAGCAGTGTTGTCAGAACAGGCAGGTCTCCTGGCTCCGGAATTCACATCATCAGCGGCCTTCCCGATCCACGTTTATCAAGATCAGTGGCAGTATAGCTGAGACTCCTCCGTTACAGTGGCGGGACCGCGTCGGCTTTGCACCGGACTTCCCTATTAAGCTTTAGCTATAGCTAGAGCACCTTGTTCCCACAGGTTTTCAGTTGTAATTAATTAAGATCTTATCCTATTATCCTGTTTATATCAAGTTAGAATATAGCACAGCGATGCTTTATTACATGACTTATGTGGTTGTTCATCTAGCATGCGCTCGCGGCAGATCAGGGAGCTCATTCACCGAAATAACTTCATCGGTTTTCTTTTGGGGCTTCTGCCAATATTGATCGCTACCTGGCAGATCATCGAACCATGCCGCATCTTCAGGGCAATCCAACACCATGAACTTGCCGTATTCGTTATCCCGCGACTGGTGATATTTCAGATAGGCCTTTCCGTTATCAATAGCCAGAATTTCGATTTTGCCGGAGGTGTGACTCATGGATAGACGCACCCTTTTACCTAAGCCTGAAGTGCGCGCCTTGGCTTCTTCCACGATTCGGTACACTTGCTGCAGCGGCAGAACGAACTCGCGATTGCCGGCCACCGGACGATTGACGAAGAAATAATAGGGGGTTACGCCGGCCCATGACAGCTTATCCAGCAGCTCTGCCAATCGTTCGGGGTTATCGTTGATCCCTCTAAGAATAGGCGTCTGATTGACAACAATAGCGCCGGCTTGATGAAGAGCTTCAAAGCCTTTCTTGGCTTCGGCGGTAATCTCGCGAGGATGATTGATATGCGCCATCACATAAATCCGCTGGTTTACGCTTGAATGACGGCGGATGACTTCCAGCAATCGTTCGTCTTCATAAATCCGCATCGGATTAAAAACAGGTATTTTCGAACCGAGCCGTATAACTTTAACATGGTCGATTTCTCTTAACCGGCTCAGGATGCTTTCCAATTTGGCTGTTGCCAGAATCAAGCTATCTCCTCCGGTAAGCAGCACGTTGTTAATTTCCGGATGACTCGCAATGTAGGCTAGACCGGGATCCATATCTTTCGTCGCTTCATGAACGTCATTGCGAAAGAGTCGCTTCCGGAAACAATATCGGCAGTATGCACCGCATACTTCAGAAACCAGCAAGAGAGCCGTAGTCCGATATTTGTGCTGGCAGCCCGGCACTACGTAATTGGTATCCTCATCGGAGGCATCCCAGCGCCCATATTCGGATAACTCCCCTTCATTAGGGATGACCAGCTTTCGGATCGGATCTTCAGGATCGTCCCAATCAATCAGGTTCAAATAATAGTCGTTCACCCGAAATACAAACTTATCTGTAATCGGTTTAAGCTTCTTTCTTTCATCCTCAGGAATTTCCAGTATCTTATCAAT
This sequence comes from Paenibacillus sp. EPM92, assembly GCF_016586185.1. Taxonomy (NCBI): domain Bacteria; kingdom Bacillati; phylum Bacillota; class Bacilli; order Caryophanales; family Paenibacillaceae; genus Paenibacillus; species Paenibacillus sp. EPM92. The sequence continues at coordinate 38,861 of NZ_BCPS01000069.1, read as the reverse complement.
ATCCGTTATATATTTCGGCTGTGTCATATTTGCTCCTCCTACTACGAGTTTTTTCAAACCACAGACCTGATCTGTTCCCTCCTTTTCCTGGAATAAACGATTTGTGCTTTCTTTTAACAAGTAAAACAAAAAGACCCGATTCGAGACGAACGATATCGCAGCATGGCGATAACCGATCGTCATTCGAAGGGTCTTCAAACAAACAAAAAGACCCTGATCTCGGGTCAATAGATGCAGGTTAATGCATGTAGAAACTTGACCCATCTCCTGCTGACGAGGTTAGCTGCCGGGCTCGGGAAAGATGGTTCCCTACATCGTTACATGATTCGCCCCAATTACATTGGTTCCCCCGCTTTCCGATTCGAAAACCGGAAATTAAGCGTACGTTTATGATATACAAACATTTTTGAGAAGTCAAGGAAATATGTTTATCTGGTTTCCCGATGTAAGGTGTGTCTTTGGAGACGCGGACAATATTTGCGCATTTCCAATCGTCCGGTTTGATTCTTTTTGTTTTTTGTCGTCGTATAGTTACGATCTCCCGTTTCCGTGCAAGCCAATGTTACGATTACCCTCATCCTGTTCACCTCCTCTACAGTTGCCAATTACCTTGATTGCTCGTCCTCAAGCTCAGCGAATATTTCCGCGCATCGTTGCATCAGCAAGCAGAAAGAACGGTTGTGTCCGATAAAAAATGAAGAAAGATCGTACCGGTTCCGGCGCGGCTCCCATGTTACAAGCAGACGGTGTCTCATCCGTGTCAGGGCCAGCTGTACGAATCGATCCGCTGTCGCCGAGCCGGTGATGGTTATATACGCATAGAGCGAATGATCTTCAGGTTCATCCAATAAACTTACGCCCGCGCAAGAAAATTCCGTCTGGATGCGCGTCCGCTTAAGGAGGGTAAGAGCCATAAGCAGTTCGGCATCGACCGGGGTGTTCCCCAAAATAACGGTTTGTTTGGGACGCTTTCTTGGCTTCGCCCGCTGCACCCAACAGGCCAATTCCTGTTCCCGGCGTTGCCATTGTGTCTGGGAGTGATGACTAATGATCGTCTCATCATCGTTTTGTGTGCTCTTCTTCAATATCACACCCCCCCATGTAAACCGCTATAAACCCAGCACGCAGGGTTAGGGCACAATTCCCTGACCGGATGTTAGCATTTTTGTCACTACAACTTGGACCGGGGCCGTTCACGACAATAATATTTGTAATTTTTACGATTACTTCACATCATACCTTAACCTTAACGGCCAGTCAACTGCGAAGCTTGAAGTTTTTACCTCGCCGACGAGTTTAGGCTGATTTTGCCAGCTCCATAGATCCTCTCGGTCTTCCGGTAACTTCGCAACGGTTATGCAGGCGGGTCTTCTCCTGCACAACAAAAAGAAGTCTTTCCAAGATCGAAAGACTCCCCGTCAGCAAGGCATTTTAAGATATTGCCTTGCTTGCTCTTTTACATTCGCTACTTTTGCAGGTGTGATAGGTGCCCATGAAGTCGAGACGATGATCCGTTACTTTAAAGCCATATTCTTGTTGAAGTCGATTCTCCAATTCAAGCAGCCAATCGTCTTTGATTTCCTTGAGCGCCCCGCATACCGTGCAAATCAAATGATGGTGCATATGCGTATGTTCTTCGCTGCGGAGGTCGAAGCGGGCAACCCCGTCTCCGAAGTTCATCTTCTCCACGATATGAAGCTCGGCCAGCAGCTCCAACGTCCGGTATACAGTAGCCAGGCCGATATCGGGATATTTGTCTTTCACGAGCATATACACATCCTCGGCGCTCAGATGTTCCTGCTCATTCTCCAATAAAACCCGAACCGTCGCTTCGCGCTGGGGGGTTAATTTATAGTTGCTGCTCCTCAACTGCCGATTGATTTTGTCGAGTTGTTCCAATACCATCATGGATGCACTCTCCTTTAGTCTCGACGCGCGTAAATTTTTTTATTGTCCGCGAAATGAATCTCACTATTTATAATTATTCTAATCTTATCGCAATTCTAAGTAAGAAGCAATGGAATTGATTATTCAATTGTCCGCATGAGGCGGAAGATGACAAACACATCGGTCGAACATCATCGCAGCGAGAGCCCCGATTCAGTCCGCTGCATCATCTACAATAATCCGTTGTTCGGTCATGGTAACTAATAATTGCTGGGATGCTCATCATATGTTATGATTTATTTAATAAAGACCAAGTGCTGCTAACACTTGGCCTCGTACAATTGGCTTGGATGGGATTCCCTTCTGAGCTCTCAAAAGACAAAGACCCACCTTCCGCGTTGCCAAACTTGGGGTGGGTTTTTACTTTCTCTTGTTGTTATTACTGATGTATGTTAAAAGAGCAATAATAAACATGCCGAACAGAAACATGATCGTTATGGGTCACAGAACATTTCGAGTTTTCATAGAATCCTTGGAAATACCGGGTAGTCTCTGCTATGAGAGATTTTCAAGATCGCTTAAGAAAAAAGCTGGTTCAATAAGTATCAAACGACTTTAAGAAGGACATAATCATTTTTGAATGAAATCTTGAATGCCGGTTTTGGTTACCCTATGTTCCTTATTTAATGAAATATGAATTTCAGGAGGGAAAAAAATGAAAATAAAAGCTGCAGTTACTCATAGTATGGGAGAAGAATTTAAAATTGAAGAAGTGGAAATATCCGATCCTAAGGCAAATGAGGTACTAATTAAAGTTGTTGCTTCTGGTGTATGTCATACGGATGCAGTTGCTCGCGATATAGGGTTATCCCCATTTCCAGCCGTATTTGGACATGAGGGTTCCGGGATTGTAGAAAAAGTAGGGGAAGGTGTCAGAACCGTCCAACCAGGAGATCATGTTGTATTATCTTATGCATCTTGCGGGCACTGTGAAAATTGTTTGACAGGCCATCCATCTGTTTGTGTGGACTTTAACGCATTAAACTTTGGCGGCAAAATGGAAGATGGTACACACCGTTTACATCAACATCATCATGAACTTTCTACATTTTTTGGACAGTCTTCATTCGGTACTTATGCCATAGCAAATGAGAGAAACGTAGTAAAAGTGGACAAAGATGTTGATATAGCCTTATTAGGCCCTTTAGGCTGCGGTATTCAAACAGGTAGTGGAACCGTGTTAAACAAACTAAGACCGCCTTTTGGCAGTTCTATTGCTATTTATGGTACGGGTGCGGTAGGTTTGAGTGCTATCATGGCAGCTAAAATAGTTGGATGTAAACATATAATTGCCATTGATATCCATGAAAGCCGCTTGGAGCTTGCTAAAGAATTGGGAGCTACCTATGTAATCAACAGTAAACATGCGGACGTTGTTAAAGAGATCAAGGAAGTTACCAAAGGTGGAACCCACTATGGCATTGACACTACAGGTGTTCCTATTGTGGTGCGTCAAGGTCTGCAAGCACTGCGTCCGCTTGGTCAACTAGCGATTGTAGGGGTCACCCCTGAGATGAATATCAATGTTCATGAAGAAATTATGGCAGAAGGAAAAACAATGGTAGGAGTCATTGAAGGCGACGCTGTACCTCAATTGTTCATTCCTGAATTGGTTGAGTACTACAAAAAAGGAATGTTTCCATTTGATAAATTGGTCAAGTTCTATGATTTCACTCAAATTAATGATGCATTTGAAGATTCAAAAAAAGGGGTAGCTATCAAACCCATTTTGAAAATTAGCTGAAGCAGGAACTCAGCTATTACTTGACACCGTCACACAAAAAGACGGTGTTTAACAGGACCGATAGCAGTGACAAGAAGGGGCCGCTCGCGCAGCCCCTTCTTGTCATACCGTCCTACCGGCCGCCGCTGTTGATGCCGCTCGGCGGAGCGGCAGGCAGCTTAGGACCGATCGGCGACTCCAGCACGATCGTCTTCTGAACCGGCTCGCTGCTGCCGCCGTACTTGTTTTCCGCCCTCACGGTAATGACGTTCGAGCCGGACGAGAGCACAATGTCTCGACTGACGCTGCTCTTGCCGGCCAGCTCGCCATTGATATAAATGCCCGGCGAGCGGTCGTAACCATCCGTGGCTTGCGCCTTCAGCGTCACAATGCCTGATGTCGTCCGCTCCGGCAGCTCATCGACTTGAAGCTCCGGAATCGGCTCGATGAAGAACGCCACGACCGGCTTCCAGGCGAGAAGCAGCGTGATCAACGCTGCCGTCCCGACAATCGCCGCAAGCAGCGTCGATTTCTTCCTGCGCAGCGCGAAACGCTGCCACGCGGGAGCCTGCCGCTGCCGGATATCGCGGAACAGCGCGGCAAGTGCAGCATTCGGCACGGCCATCAGCCGCTGCCGGACCTGCTTCTGACGCAGCGCCCCCTTGTCGAACCGGTCGAAATAGCGGTTCAGCGCAGCCCGGTAATGCGGATCGATTCCGCCCCGCGCTCCCGGGAAGCGTTCTTCCGCAGCGCTCCACTCGATGAAATCGTACACCGTCTCTTTGCCGCCTTGTGCCGCCAAGTAATCGAGCAAGGAATCGAAATCGTACGATCCGCGGCTTCCGGACACCCCGTCTCCGCCCTGATAGAAGCCGAAGGCGATGCGTGAAAATACGGAGCGTGACAGGCCGTCGTCCCACGCGCTGCGAAGGAAGGCTTGCGCCCGTTCCAATTCCAGCGGTCCAAGCTTGGCAAGCCAGGCCTCCGCTTTGGCCTCACCGCCGCGTTCCAGGGTCAGCACGCGGTACACCGCCGCCCACAATTCGAGCGTCAGCCGATGGCCCTTCGTCAGGTGAGGCAGAAGCTCAGGAGCCGGCGGGTCCAGCATGAAGCCCAATCGGACCAAATCGTCCGCCCCCAGCTCGCTTAGTGGCACCTCTTCCAGCAACCCCAGCTGAATTTCCAGCTTCATCAGCTCTCCGTAATCCACGTAACGCTGCAGGCCTTCCCGTTCGGCCAGTTCGTCGAAGAAGCGGAACAGCGCCGAGGCCGTCTCGGTCTTCCGTGCCGGCGATTCCTTGCCGAGCAGCCGCTTGACGGCTGTCAGCGTCTCGCCGGCGAGGAAAGTCACCGGCAGCGCACCCGCATGGGCCAGCCAGAATGTCAGCACCGTCTGCAAGGCGCGAGCCCCCTCGGCCCGTTCCAGCGCGAACGTTGCGCAGCGCTCGGCCGTTCGCGGAGACAGTCCGCAGAGCTCGCGGAATACGGCCCGGAACGTCTCCGGCCGCTGCTGCACCGGCTCCAACAGCGGAGCGGCAGCGCGAATATCCCCGCCTGCCGCCGCCCGCAGCACGTATAACGCCAGCGCGCGGCAAAGCAGGGCCCGTTCGCCGCGTTCCAAGCAGGCTTCGCAGCCCAGCATCGCTTCGATCTGCGCCCGGTCGGCGATGCGCTTGACGTCGGCAGTCTCCAGGCGCAGCAGCCGGACGAGCAGCTCGCGGAGCCGCGGCTTGCCGCGACCGGCTCCCGGCCCGCTGCTATATACGCCGAGCGCCTTCCACACGCCGACTCGGTCGGCGTCGTACAAGGCGTCTTCGCCCTGCTCGATGCCGAACAGCACGGACAGCTCGTCGTACGCCGGCAAGGAAAGCGACTGCACCGCGTCCTGCCCGAGCAGCGCCTCCTCGCAGAACGCGAACAGCTCCTGCAAACGCTCCGGCTCCTTGCGCAGCGTCCATATCGTATCGAGCAGTCTGCGCGCCGTCCCTGCCGACTCGGCCCCCGTCGTCTTTCCGGCCGACAGCTCGAACAGCATGTCCCGTTCGAGCTGCCGGTCTGCTTGGCGCAGCGCCCCTTTCTCCAGAAACGTCACATGAATATGCTGTTTCCCTTCCGGTTCTCCCGCAAAGGTCAACACGCCCAGTCGTCGCCGGAACGCGTAAGGCAGACAATCGAACAGGAGCCTCATCAACTGCCGGGCGTCCGGTTCCGCCTGCGCCGCCTCGGCGTCCAGCACGACGTACACCTTCCGCCGGTTCGTTACGGATACCATCAGCGACGCGAGCAGCTGTTCGAACACCTCTTGCGTGAGGCCGAAACGGGCCAGCAGCCGATCCGTCTCCACCCGCTTCCCCGCTTCCGAATGGCCGTAAACGGCGGATGGATCGTGAATCTCCGGCAAGCTTTTGCCCTGCGCGATATCGTAGGAAGTCGCAAAGCCCCCTAACGCAAACAGGCGTTCGGGATGGCGCAGCCATTCATCCTTCCGTTCGGAAGGCACGACGTATTGATGGGTGAAAAACGCGCTCCGCTGTCCGGTGAAATCGGAGGACGTATAGACCGTTTGCCCGATCACCAGGTCGCCGTTGTCCGCATGATACACGGACAGCGCCGCCGGGTACGCCGCTTCCGATGGCCCGTCCCCCGATTCCGGCAGGTCGCGAGGACCCTTGTAGAAGCAGTACGGATGCAGCGCGTTTTTGATGAAGGCCGGGTCAAGACCGGGCGACACGGCTACCGTATCGAAGCCTTCGTTCGTTCGAAAGACGCCTTCCCGCTCCCGCGTAAAATAATGCTGTTGAATGCTGCGATGCGGATTTGCATTCACGGGGCATCTCTCCTGTCGATATAATCGAGCTGGTTCAACAGCCAGATGAACGGCTCGTCCACCCGTATCGGGCTAATCACGCCATGCACGCGCCGGTTCACCGGGTTCGAACCGAGCGCCGATACGGCAAAGTATGCCGTATTGCGGAAATAAACGTCGACCGCGTCCTTGAACGGCCGGTCCACCTTTTCGAGGAAACGCCGGATTTCGCCGTTAATATTCTCGAATTCCGTACGGTCGAGATAGCCCCGGTGCCTCACATCGCGGAACACGTTGCTGTTCGGCCGGATGTAGTCGCTGTCCTCCTCCTGCAAATACTGCAGCATATCGCTCTTGGTCAGCACGATGGCCGTCGGAATGTCCGTCTTCCCGCTTTGCTGGTGCGAGATGAAGTTTTCGTACAGGGAAATGACGACTTCCCGGGGCTCGTCGTATCGTCCCGCGAACTCCCCTTCCTCCCCGCCGAGGTTCAGGCGGATTTTGTCGCGGATCGTGCGTACCTGCAGCGGGTCCACGAGAAACAAAATACCCGACGAGTTCTGGATATGCGCCGCATAAATGTCCAGGTAGTCGCGCTCGACCATGCCTTCGCCCGCCACATCGAAAAAAACAAGCAGCAGCGGAGGCTTCGATTCGTCCTTGAACACGAATTGAAAAATAAACGGCTCCTGCTGCTCGTTCGGGTTGGTCGACGCTAGCATGCTGCCGCGCTCAAAGATCGGCTCGTGGTAATTGTGCCGGAACTTGCGGGAGATGTCTGCGCTCAGCGGCATGCAGGCTGCCTGAAAGTGCGCCGCTGTCTCCGTTTGCAGCGTATGGATCAGCGACGTCATATAGACCGACTTGCCCACCTGCGACGCGCCTACGATCGAGATGATGTTGCTCGGCACCTGCCCGGCCGTAATCGGCAGCTCGTTGTGGCAGCTCGGACACAGCCGTCGGCGCGTCGTCACGCCGTAACGGTCCGTCACCGCGACCAGCACCTGCCCGGCATAGATCCGGTTTTCCTCCGGAATCAACTCGGGATCGACGATCGCTTCCATGTCGGGCAGGGCGAGCCGGAACTTGCGGCGCCATGCGTTGAGGCGCTCGTCCTCCTGCAGGGCGAACTCGTCATCGTTCTCCTTGACGTGCGCAGCGCGGAACACCACATCCGACGGCTCGCATTTGGCAAAGCAGTACGGACACACGATGCTGTAATACGGCGGCCGTTCCTTCACGGGCGCTTTCTTATCGAATATGCTCTTGAAAAAGTCCAGCATGCACGTTCCTCCTTAACTCCTTCTCCCCGGTTTGCTTACACGCAAAGCCTGCTGAGCTTCGTGTACTTACTCCGGGACGACCTCGAATTGGTCCCCATACGTTCTTCCGTCGGTCAAAAAAATCCGCACCTGATCGCGGCGTCCGACATCGATCTCCGGCAGCTCCGACCTTCCCGCCGGCAAATCGCGAAGCAGCGGGTACCTTGTGCCGTCATCCGCGTGCAGCGGCACGGCATCCTGCTTCTTGACATAACAGAGCGCTTCCTTCGGAACCGGTATTTCACAGTGCAGCCGGATGCGCACGGAACGGTGCTTGGCAAACCAGCCCAGTCCGTACTGAATCGAGTAGCGGACTTTGGCGCGCCCCCCGCTGACGCGGGCGAGATTGTCCCCGTCCGCTTGGCGCAGCGCCACCAGCTGTCCTTCCTCCATCAAGCAAGGATAGATGCGGAAATACCGGGCTCCGATGAAATCGGCGGGCAGCCGGTACCCGCCGCGAACTTTGTATTCTTCACGCGTATACAGCTTCATGCGGCGCTCGTCCGGCTGCTCGCCGGACTCTTCTTCCCCGGGACCGAAGCTGTAAATTTGCACATATTGAATGTCTGCCGGCCACTGCCAGGTCACCAGACATTCCCCTTCTGCAAGCCGCGAGGCGGCCTTCATGATGCGATGCCGCTCTTCCGCCGTTGTCCACAACATCGGCCGTCTCCTCCTTTAGCCCGTTACCGGAATCGTTTGCCGGTCCGCTCGCCCTGCGTTCCGGTTCGCTCCGGCAGTCTGCCGTAGCCGGATGCCGGCCGGAACGGGCGCAAGCCCGCTCCGACGCCGCTTTCCTTCACCGCAAACAGGACGGTGGACAGCGACAGCACCACGGCCAATATGAGGTCAGCGGCCGCACGAGTCAAAGCCGGGTGGTCCGTCGGCAGCCCGCCTTCCAGCACGAGTCCCGCCAGCAAACCGGCCGCCGACCCGCCGAGCAGGAAGCTTCTCGCCAAGTAACGGTTGTCGAACACGATGCCGAGCGAAAGCCCCAGCAGCCCGCCGACAACCAGCATGATCGCAACGCGGAGCGACGCGCGATATACGCTGTCGGCCTCCGGTCCGGATCGCTCCTCCAGCAAGTGCCCGTTCTGCTGGGCCGCATAAATATGGCCGATCGCTTCCGGAATCCGTTCGGCTTGCTCCGCGTGCCGGTACGTCCCTCCGGTCGCCTCCGCCAGCTGCAAGAGCAGACGTTTGCCCTCTTCGTTCCCCGGCGATTCGATGCCGACGGTGTGAATCGCAAAGCCCCGCGACACATAGGGCGCGGTGACGTCAGCGACATTCGTCTCGCTGTACCCGTCCGAAATCAGAATGACCGCTCCGCGGTTCGCCGGTGTTCCCGATACGTTCATCTGCTCGATCGCTTGCCCGAGCGCTTTGCCGATATCGGTCTGTCCAACCGGCTCGGGCGCGCCCTCCAATTTGCCCGCAATATCCCGTCTGACCGCCTCGTCCTTCAAGCCGACGAGCGGTTGAAGCCATGTCGTATTTTCATTGAAAATCGCGACGCCGACCCGCTTGTCCGCCGACATCTCGGCCACGAGCGAAGCCGCCGCCATCCGGCTCTGCATGTTCGGGTCGTTCTCCTTCATGCTCTCGGACATGTCGAGAAGCAGCACGTAATCCTTCGGCGCCGCCTTGCGTCCGAAATCAAGCCCGTATACCCACTGGAACAGCGCGCCGCCGGCAAACAGCAGGACGAAGGAAGCGGGCACCAGCCACTTCCATCCTTCGGCAGCGTAACGCAGCCGCCAATTTGCGCCGTTCAGCTTGGGCGATATCGTTTCCGCCAGCAGACAGCCGGCCGTCACGAGAAGGGCGAACAGCCCGAAGTACAATCCCATCAGCAGCGTTTCGTGCAGCGAGCCCGACAGGCGGCCCAGCAGCCATTCTCCTGCGATAAAGCCTGCCAGTCCGCCCGCCAGGGCGAAGCCGACGAGCAAACCATTCCATTTGCGCCGTTTCAACGGCTATCCCCTCTTTCCTTGGCGTCCGCCCCGGAAGCCGCTTCCGGCTCCGAAGCTTCCCATCCGGGCCTATGGAACCGGTAACCGTTCTGCAGGTACGTTTCGTAAAATCGCCTGCCGCCCCGGTAAACCATCAAGTCCTCCCGGCGGAAACCGCCCATAATCCGCAGCTTCTCGACTCCGCTGCGCCGCTGCTCGTGCATGCAGCCCAGCTTCGTTTGCGCCTGTTCCCCGGACGCCAGCGCATAACGGAGCAGCTCGCTGTCGGCATCGCCGAACAAGTAGCTCTCCTCATAGCGGTGACGATGCGTAAACCGGTACACGTCCACCCGAACGGCAGACTCTTCGTCCAGCGCCCGGCATAAATCTCGGTACAGCTCTTCCTTGGTCAGCGCCTGCCGGTTCTCGTAGCTGACGGTCACGTTGGCCCGCTCGAGCAGCTCCTGTTCGAAAGGCTGCGCGAACAGCGAATGAGTGAACCAATCGCTCCGGGCTACCTGCATCAGCCGCTCCGCATAAGCCTCGTCCCCTTGTTCCAGGAGCTTCGCCACGGAACCCATACGCCGCTCGTCGAACTCGAATCGGGCTCCCCAACGCGTCTCCAGCTCGGCCGCGATGACCTCCACCGCCTGCGCATAGTATTCCTCGACGTTGCGGCCCATCTCGTCGTTCGCCTCGGAGATGCACAGACGGCACGCTTCCTGCAGCCGCTTGTCGATCGCCTCAAGGCGCTCCGTGTACCGCCTGAGCCGTTCGTGCGTCTCCTCCAGCAGCTGCTCGTAACGCAGCAATAGCTCGCGCTTCAGCTCCAACCGCAGCAGCTCGCGCTTCAGGCCGTACACGCGGTCCAGCAGCGCGCCGACCGTCGCCTTCACATTCGGCTTGGCGCCGAACAGGCCGAGCATGCCGCCGCGGGCGGCGGGCAGCCTGTCCGCGCTCTCTTCGTAGAGCGCATCCAGCTCCGCGCGCCCCGCCGTAAGGCGCCTGTCGTTCTCCAGCCGCCATTCGCGCACCGCGCCGGTCAACCCGTGGCGCTCATCCGCCGACGTCCAGCGGTATACGGCCCACAGCCCGTACCGCGGATCGCTCACCAGCCGCTGCTCTACGGCTTGGCGAAGCCGTTCCGCATGGCTGGCCGCGGACAAGGCTCCCCGCAGCCGCTCGCTCTGCCGCTCGAAGAAATCACGGGCGTTGCTCCCGAAGAGCGCGCTCTCCGCCTGACGCAGCGTCATGCGCCGCAGCTCCGGGACGGACATCGGCTCGTAGAGCAAGCCATGCATCTCTTCAACCGGGTCGGGCAGCTGAGCCATGGCGGCTTGCACGACCGTATCGGCTTGCCCCGCATCGAGTCCGAGCGCTTCCAGCAGCTCGCGCTGTCCGGCTTCGCCCCTCTCCTGCATCAGCCTGAGCAGGCGGCGGTGCAGGGCGAGCAGCACCGTGAGCGCGATCGCCCGGTCCGGGCGGGTCGCCTTGGCGAGCCCCGCCGAGGCATAGTGCGCTTCGGCCGCCCCGGGCGGCATCATATTTTGCCGGAACAGCTGATGATTGTACGGGTTGTGCCGGATTTCGGCGTCCGCCGTCTGGCGGCAGCGCAAGAAACTTAACCGGCAGACAATTTCTGCGCAAACCGCCGTATCGTCTTCGGCGAACCGTCCGCGCTCGTCCTTGTCCCCGAGCATGTAAGCCGTATCGAACAAGGGCGAAGGCGGATGGACCGCCGGCAGCTTGAGGCCGTCGGCCGTCACTTGCAGCCCGGCCTCGAACCGGAACGAGCGGCTTTGCATGCGGTCCAGCTCGTGCAGGAAGCTGACGCCAAGCGCCGCATCGTAGGCGTAATCGCCGTGCGCCTGCTTCTCCCGCAGCAGCGCGAACAGATCGGCCGAAACCGTGCGGAAGCTTTCGGCGAAGACCGATTTCAGCAGCACCGTCAATTCGGGAAGCAGGGCGTTCCAAGGATCGTCCGCGCGCGTGATCACGGCGACGTGCACCTGCATCAAGGACGCGTACAAGCGTCCGCTTTCCCCGATCCGGCCCACGAGCCGCCGCAGCAGCCCGTTCAACTCCTGCAGCTTCTCCTCGCTGCCGTACAGCGTTTGGGGCAGCCGGGACCTCAGGGAGCGCTTGTCGTCCGCATCCGCAGGCACCGGCGGCTGCCACTGGAAAGCATGGCCGGCCACCGGCCCCGTCAGCTCCTCAGCCCCCGCATATACATACATCACGCCTTCCGGATGCGTCCACTGTGTGCGATTCAGCTCGAACAGGCGTTCGAGCGCCTGCTTCGACCGGTCGCCGACGACGAGATAAACGAGCGGATGGCGGAGGCTCCGCCGCTCGTCCCCGCCCGATTCCGTCCTGTCCTTTCGTTCGGCGTAGTGATCTGTAAACGCCGCGAGTCGTTCCTTCATGTGCGCTCTCTCCCCCAGCCGGACGAACCGTTCCGGCTTTCTATCTTGTCAGCCCTATTTCAGGCTGCGCACCATCTCGTTCACTTTGCCGGCCATCTCTTTGTAGAACCGGTACAGCTCTTCCCCGTTCACATAATCGCCGCGGTCGTAATCGAGCGCCGCCTTGGCGTCTTGATAAACGCCGGCCATTTCCTGCAGCTTGCCGAGCAGGTCAGAGATGTCTTCGGATGCGGTCATTTGCCTGCTCCGTTCGGACGATTTGCGCTGCAGCTGGGCCATCTGCTTCGGCTGGAGTCCGCGCAGCTTGGCGTATATTTCGAAATCCAGGAACCGTCCGGCCTGCATGACGTTGGCGAACGGCTCCCACGGGTCTTCGTCGGGCCCGTGATCGTACACATAGAGCGCGCCTCTGCGGACAATCGTTCCCGTATACATCGCCTCGATGAACTGCTTCATCAGCCGCTCCTCGTCCTGATGGGCGGCGATCACCTTATCGAGCTCCTCGACGCGTTCGCGAATCTGTTCGTATTTGCGGATTTCTTCCTTGACCAGCCGCAGCAGCTCCGGCGAACGGATCAGGTTTTCTTTCGCCATCTCTTCGCTGACGCTGCCGAAAATATCCTTCACGCTCACCGGCTCCAGCCCCTGCTCAAGCAGCGTCCGCAGCTCCGTCGCGCAGCGCTTGACCTCGCTCAAGTTCGGACGCGCTTCCTGCAGCTGCATCGCGTAGGACGCGACCTTGATTTCCAGGTCAAGCGGTCCCGACAGCACGCACTCATAGCGGTGGATCGCTCCGGAATCGGCCGCTTTCTCACGGATGCAGCCGAGCGCAAGCGCCCGGTCGAACAGCGCGCGGACCTCCGCGTTGTAACTGCGCACCCGTCCGTTCACATAGGTGTCGCCCCAGGAACGCTCGGGAATCGGCGACGGCAAGTACGTCCAGTTTACTTTGTCGGTCTGCACGAGATGCCGGCCGATCCCTTCGGGCTCCAGAATCGAGCGCTCGTAGCTTTCCTCGTATACCTTAAGCGGCGTATACAGGAACAACGGCACGCCGTTCTGCGTGTTCAGCCAGAAGATGCGGTTCTTCACCTCGCTCTCCTTGATCGTGAACCGCGAATTGGCGATCGCGTTGTCTTGAAAATTGCGGATGCCCTTGAAGATGTTCGGCGCCTTCACCGGAACCGAAACGAAACCCCACGACGGAAAATTGAAGTGTCCCGACGAATTGGTCAGATGAAACACGGGCTTCGCCTCTTCGTACAGCCTTCCGGCGATGCGCTGCTCCACCAGCTTCTCGATCGAATCCTCATGGCCGTATTGGATGATCAAATATTCTTCCATCGACTTCGTGATGAGTTCGCCGAACTGCTCGGTGAGGAAGTCCGAAATCGAGCCGACGATATCGACCTCCTGCTCCTTCACCCAATGGTTGGCCTTCGCCAGCAGCTCCTGCGTAAAATCACGGATCAGCTCCTGCGAGTTGCGGTCCTCCGTCAACCGGCCGATCATCTTCGCCATATCCGGCACGCTGACGACGTTCCAGTAGTACGTTTTATTCCCCTTGTGGTCGACCTGCTCGTCGCCGTTCATCAAGATCTGGCCGTTTTTCTTGAAAATCCGGTTCAGCTCGTTCAGCAGCTCGGTGAACACCTGATAGATCCGGGAGTTGTCCTGGTTGATCAGCGTGTACAAATCCTCGTAAAACTCGATCATCTGCTCCATCCGCTCACGATCCGCGTGCAGCAGGTACTCCTGAATTTTGGCCTCGATGTAAGCATCCTTCTTGCGGTCCTTGGAGATGAACGCGCTCTTGGCTTCGCCGAGCTTTTGCAGCGCGCTTTCCTGAGCCGCTTCGAGATCGCGCGGAAGCCGCGCCAAATTTTCCTTCAAGGCTTCGATGTAGGAGGAGATCAGCTTCAGCAGGCAGAAGCCCTTGTCCTGCAAGATCATGCGCGACGCATAGAACGGCCCCTGCTCCGGATGCAGGAACACCCGCGTAATCTGCTCGGTGAACCGCTCCTTGATCTCGCCCGGCAGCTGCTTCCGGCATTTGATATATTCCTCGCGCGCGCGGGATAAATAGCTTTGCTCCAGCTCCGTGTCGACGTGCACGACCTGCTGCTTCACGACGTTCGCGTAACTGAGCCGCTCGCTGTTCTTGTAGCCGGGCAGCGGCTCCGGCACGCGTTTGTCGAATTCGCGGTGGATCGAATCGGGATCGAGCCCGAGCTTATGGGCAAGCTTCTCGACGTCCTCCTGGGACGGACCGGCATTGAACATGTTCTCCATGCGCTGGAACACTTTATAAGCCAAATAAGTCGTCATCTCTTCAATCGGCAGCACCGCCGACGAAGCGCCCAGGATGTTGTATTGATAGTTGGCCGCATACGCCTTCGGCATCTGGTTAATATTCGTGCGGATGTTGCTGATGTAGTCGTGAATGGCGAACTCCTCGCCGGATTGCTTCTGCTCGCTGGCCATAAAATTCGTGATATTCTCGGCCGTTACGTTCATGCAGTAATCGTAGGCGTTCTCCAGCAGCTTGCCCTCGAGATTCGTCGCCGAAATCAAGTGGGCGAGGTTGAAGGGCGGCATCGGCGATTGGACGTTCAGAATGTTCGCATACTGCTGCCGGAACCGCTCCCCACGCTCGTCGACGTTCATCCAGTAGTCGAGCTCCTTGAGGGCGGCATAGCCGTTCTTCTTGATATATTCGCGCGAATGCTCGGTCAGGCTTTTGTTCGCCAAATTGACGTCCGGCGTAAACAGGTAGCCGAGAATGCTCACCTTGTCCACCCCGGCCGCACCGTAATCACGCTCGAGAATGCCGCGGACGATGTACGAGATGTCGAGGAAGCAGCCGCTGCCGGTGCCTCCGGACAAGCCGGTCAGCACGAACACCATCAGCTTCTTGTTCGTGCCGACCATCAGCGATTTGATTTTGCGCTCGATCGTCTGCACGACCTGCACGATCTTGGTAAACAGCAGCAGACGCCCCGCCTGGCGGACGCCGGATGCGCCGTTAATGCCGTCGGTAATCGTCAGCTCCGGCGACAGCCATTCCTTGATGTACGGCTCGAGGATGCTGCGGTTTTGCAGCACGCTGCCGATTTCGGCGTTGGCAAGCAGCACAAACTCGGTCATCGGGTCGAGGCCGATGCCTTTGTACCTTTTGCCCCGGTCGTGTTCGTTCGTCTCAAAGGCGAGAAACTCGATATTGTCAGGCTTTTCGCGCTTTTTCTTGGTGTACGGGTCCTCGGGCAGCTTAAACCGGCGGTTGACCTGATACTTTAAGCGGAGCAGCGCATCGATGCCGGTTCCTCCGAGACCGATGACCAGCATCGGGTTGTCGATCGTGTCGACCCGTATTTTCTCGCTGACGATGCCACCGCCGAGCGACACGTCGAGCTGCTGAATATGTTCTCTTACGACTGCTTTCATGTTTGACCCTCCTATGGGATAACGATGAACGGTTAGAATGCTCAAGCTTGCTTGTCTCTTTCATGAAGCTGCTATTTGATGTATTCGAGCGTCACCGAGCGGTGGACCCCGCTGAGCATAATGCGGATGCGGTCTCCCGCCCGCAGCTCTTTGCCGCCTGCCGCGTCCAGTACCCGTCCGCCCTTCTCGATGACGCAGGCCGACCCGTTATACAGCAGCAGGCTGTCGTTCGGCCCGGGGCGGAACGTCAAATCCTTCGTCTCGGCAAATTCGGGAGCGAGCTGGAGCAGCTGGTGAAGCGTGACCTTGCCTTTGAAGGCGTCCAGCTTGCGGTACTGCGGGGTTGTCCGCTCTCCCGTATCTTCGTCGCGCACCTCGATCACCATCTGCCCGACGAAGCCTTTGTTCGCTTTGCGCCACAGCGCCAAGCCGTACAGCCCCGCAGCCGCAGCGGCCAAAACGCCGGCGGCGATCGCCGCCCACGCCCCGGCCCCGAGACCCGGCTCCGCCGCTTCCGGCCCCGATTGCGGTGACGGCGCCCTGCCGGCGGCACCCGCCGCCGACAGCTTGACCGGGTCGGTCTCTCTGATGTAGCCCGCATCCTCCGCCCTTACCTTCAGCTCGTATTCGTGCGCTTCGGGCAGCTTGTAGCTGCCGGCAATTCCCTGCGCGCTGGAGACGAGCGGCTTTTCCTCCGTCCTGCCGGTTTGCAGATCCTTGACGATCAGCGTCGCTTTCAAGCTTTTGTACAGATCCGCATCTCCGGCTTTCCGGCCGCCCGATTCCAAATACGCTTGAACTGCAACATCATCCCCCACCTTCCACGTCTGAGTAGGCAAAGGCTCCATTTGCAGCTTCAGATCGTAGTTGTAAATGAGGTTGATCTTGATCTTATCCTTCGGCGCGCCCTTCACCTGCAGCTTCCAGGTCCCTTGTGCGGGCTGCAAAATTTTGAGAAGCGAATAAGCCCTTGACGACGAAAAGAGAATCTTGTCCGAAGGTATAGGCACCTCCGTGCCCTTCGGATCGGAGAGCTTCAGCTCCACCGGGGAACCGGACATGATCGAGATGTTCGCCTCCTTGACGCTGGCGTTCGGAATGTCGAGCGCCACCTCCTGGAAGGCCCCGCTCCCGTTCAGCTCTTGAATCGGCAGCACCTTCAGCTTCAAATGGCGGGCATAGATTTCGCTCAGGATGGCCGGCAGATCGTCGGCCGAGCTGGTCACGAACGATTTGGCGTCCGTTTCACCCGCAATCCGTTCGAGCGCCGATTGGTTCAGCTGACCGTCGGCATTCAGTCCGATCGTATAGATCGGAATGCCTTCGGTCTTGGCCCGCTCGACCGCTCCGGCCAGTTCCTTGTCCGACTGCTCCTGCGTCCTGCCGGCAGGCAGCGAGTTGTTGCCGTCCGTCAGAAGGACGACCAACGGGGTATGAGCGGGATCGGCTCCGTTCTCCAGCACCTTCAACGCCTCATTCACACCGACGGCCAGATCGGTGTAAGGCCCGCGGTCGAGCTGGTCGATGAAAGTCTTCACGCTCTGCTTGTCCGACGCGTCCTTCATCAGGAGCATCGCTTTCTCGCGCATAATGCGGTCCGTATAGGCGACGACGCCGATTTTGTCGCCCTGTACCGAAGCCATGTCGACAAAAAGCTTGACGGCTTCGAAGCTTACCTTATTCACGTCGCTTTCGTTCATGGATGTGCTGACATCCACCGCAAGCACGGCGTCCATTCTCGCATCGCCGGCCGGCCCGGCCGTCTGTGCCGCAGCCGTCTGCAGCGGGAGCACGGCCAGCAGCAGCGGCAGCAGCGTGCGCGGCCATAGGTTTCTTTTTCTCACAGCGGGTCATTCCTCCAAACAAGCGCCTGCGCCCGAAGGCTGTCGCTCTTGTAGTATTTTGTCGGATAGGGTTGTACAATGTTCATTACAGTCGCTAGTAATTTAATATAATATCTGGTCCTAAATAAAAATGCTACTCAGCGAATTCTTATCATTTTCTTAAGATTCTCGCTGTCCTGGGGAGAGTGCCATGCTAACCTTGATCGTTTTGCTTGTCGCCGCATTGTATGCAGGGGTCCGATTGCTGACGTTCGTCTATTATAAAAAACACGACATTTCGCTCGCACAAATCGACGAAGCTTTGGCCGGACGCTTCAAGGAGGTGTCACATGAGTCCAAAAAAACCCATCCAATTGACTAAGACGATGCGAACGGCCTATTTGTTTCAACGTCTGCGCCAATGCAAGCGCTGCGGCGCCTACACCTGCCTGGACGCCGAGAGCTGCCCGGATTGCGGCGCGGTGCAGACGTGGCTGCCGCTTCCGAAGCCCGCGGAGGCGGTGAGCCGGCAGCGCGCCTATACGGACATGCTCGTTCTCGGCATCTTCGCGGCGGCGGGCTTTCTTGTGGCGCGCAGCTTTGCCGAGATGGCGGCTGCCTTAGGGACCGGCGCGGTGCTGATCGCGGTTTACGCCAGAATCCGCCAAACCTATGAGCCTTATCTCCTTAGACGTATATTGAGCCGTCTACTCCTGCAAGAACATGAAAAAATTCGTCGAGGCCTGCTGCAGGATATCGACAAGGCGGAAGCCGACCTGAAGGCCGAAGACTACAAATCGGCGTACGAGAAATTCCGCGAAATCGGATTTTTCATCAAAGACAACCCGATCCGGCTGCTCAAGCTCATGTGCCTCAACCGCTTCATTCTGCGCAGCGATATGGAGCTTGAGCTGACCTCGCTCATTCCGGACCGGTTCGACGGCGATTTTGTGGCCTATCTGCTGGAGGTCGGCCGGGTCAAGCCACAGCTCATTGACCGGCCGACGATCCAATATGTCGTGAAGCACCGCGAACAGATCGAACGACTTCCGCACGGTTCGGAAGTGCTGACGGCAGCAGCCGCAGCGGCGCTGCGCATCCGGTCGCATCTGCCCCTCTACCGCAGCCTTGTGCTGGATTATGCCGACGCGCTGCCGGAGGACCGGCTGCGCCGGCTTCAACAGCTTGCGGCAGAACGCGCGGACGAGGATCCCGAGCTGTTCGAACGCGTGCGGCAAACGGTGAACCGCCGCTTCGGCGGCGACGCGTCTAAGCCGCAAGCCGTACCGGTACTGTCCGGTGAAGATACTCATTCCAAATCGTAAAGGCGGGAAAGTTTGTGAAGGGGTTTACCTATCAACGTGCGAACCGCGTCAGAACGGCAGCTGCCGTGATGCTCGCGATCATGCTCGCCCTGGCGGGCTGGAAAACGTATGCGGCGCTGCAGACGGTTCGCGCGTACAAGCAGGCCGAAGCACATAAAGCCGCAGGGCGGCTGATGGAAGCGGAGGCGCAGTACCTGAAAGCGAGCTCGGTTCCCGGCTTCGACTACCGCAAGGAGGAAATATCCGCCTCCCTCGCCGAGCTGCAGCCGGTTGTTCACACGATGCGAACCGTGGCCTCGCTCTCCGCTTCGATTGCCGAAGCGGCTGCTTCCGGCAGCGTGGCCGGATTGGCAAAGGCGCACGCCGACTACCAGGAAGCCAAGCAGCAGCACGCCGCGCGGGGGGCAGCCGACGCCGAGCGGTTCGCACAGGCCGCAAGCGAAGCGCACCTCGAAACGGCGCTCGCGGACGCCTTCTCCGCTGCCCGCAAAGCGGCGGAGAAACGGCTTGCGGGCAGCAAGCCCGCGGACGACACCGGCAGCGCGGCTTCCGAGCTGATCCTGATTCCCGCGGCGTATTACGGCGGCGACGCCGCCAAGCGCAAAGCGGTGAACGCGCTGCTCCAGAGTCGCGATACGGCGAGGCTGGATGCGCTCGCCAGAACGAAGCCTTACAAGGAAGTATGGAAGCTCGGCGAAGAATTGAGGATCTCTTATGAACGGCTGGGCTGGGAGGCGGCATGGATCGCGCCGAAGCTGGAGAAGCTCGCACTCGGTTCGCTCAGCATCGTCGAGAAGCAGGATTTGGGGAAATTTCTGGACGCTGCGCAGCAGCTCAAATCGTATGAGGCCTGGGCCGGGCCGGGCAGCAAAATCGACGCGTATGTCGACTCGGTTATCCGCAATCGGCTGGTAAAAGCGGCTGCGCTTGCCGACAGCGGCAAGTACGACGAAGCCATCGCCCTGTATCGGACGATCGGCGATTACCGCGACACGTCGAAGGAGCTGCTGGCGGTTGAGCAGCGGAAGCTGGCGAACGACCCTCAGCAGCTGCTGCAAGCAGCCGGCGCCCCGGGCAAGCTGGCAGCGGTGACGAGGCTCAAAGGACGGGACGGATCCGCGCAGGCGGCAGCTTTGAGCGAGACAGGCACGCGGCTTTTCTTTGCGCAGCTGCAAGCGGACGGCAGCCCCGGGCTGCTTGAAACCGAACTGAGCCCCGGCGTGAAGCCCAAGTCGGTGCGCTACTCGGAGCCGGCAAGTCCGGGCGGCGACAAGCTGCTGCTGATCGAAGGCGTTTCTGCGCAGCGCAAAGCGCGGTATGTGCTCGTGCAAATCGGCAATACCGGGCTGCATCCGGTTCTTGACGTGGAAGCGGACGCGATAATGTCCGGTCAGGACGGCGAGCTGACGGTTGCCCGTCCGCTGTCGGCGGAAACCGGCGCGTCGGACGCGGGAGCCTTGCTGCGCGGCTATTACCGCTACGAGCAGGACCATTATGTGCTTGTTCGAGCGGAAAGCGCTGAGCCGGATCGGGCTAAGAACGAGCCCGCTCAACCAGAGGAAACAAAGCCCGACCTTGGCAAGCCCCATCCGCCGGAGCCCGACGCGGGTAAGCCCGAAGGTTCCGGCAGCGAGACGCAGCCGGAAATACCTAAGAAACCGGCGGAAAACGGGACTCAAAAACAGTAATTCATTGAAGCCATTGCAGGACTTTGGAAAACGAGGATGCGTCGTACTGTTTTTCTCAAGTGCCTCCCTTTGATCACGACAACAATAAAGCCACAGAGATCAAAGTCGTCTGTGGCTCGTGATTAAGAATGAAGCTGGCGGGCTATCCATATGAAGTCATATCAAACGAATCGTTATCCACATACAAGGTGCAATTCAGGTGGGTGCGAAGGACCGTCGCCGGACATGCTGTCGTAATGGAAAGCTTTAACGTATTCCTAACGGCTTCGCGTTTGGTCGGACCCGGCACCATGCAGAATAGTCGGTAAGCGGACATAAGTACAGGGATCGTTAAGGTTAGGGCGTGTGTAGGCACCGCATTCAGATCCGGAAAGCACCCGTCGTTGACTTGCTGTTGTCTGCATGCGGTCTCCAGCGGGATCGCTTTAACGGCATAAGGATCAGCGAAATCAGCTACAGGCGGATCATTGAATGCAAGGTGCCCGTTCTCGCCGATCCCGAGAAATACGAAGTCGATCGGCGCTTCCTGCAGCAATTCCGCATACCTGCGGCACTCCGCCTCCACTCCGTCGCTGCCATCGATCAGATGAACCACTCCGGGCTGTACTTTGTTGAAGATGCTCCTCTTGAGAAATTCCGAAAACCGTTGCGGCGAGCCTTGCGGTAAGCCGATGTATTCATCCATATGAAATGCGGTTATTCGATTCCAGTCGATGCCATCCTCCAGAGCTAACTGCTCCAAGAACTCATTCTGGGAAGGCGCGGCTGCAAATACAATACGAACTTGCTCCTTCTCCTTCAGCCGGTTACGGACTGCTTCCGCCGCCTCGCTTCCCGCTGCCCTACCCAGCTCGCGTCGGTTGGCATACACCCCGACCTTTAAATGGTCTGCCGTCAAACTTCGCTCAGGCTTGATGCTGATTGTCATACGGCTCCTCCTCCTTATGCCATTAAGGCTTCAAGTATTGGGTTTCCCCGCCTACGATGGTCTCTCTAATTTCCAGGGAACCCCGTTCATCAGGTCCTGTAAAGAGCGTGAAGTTGGCAGCACTACCCGGCCGCAGCCAATCTCCGCCTGGAAAGCCGAGGACACGTGCCGGACGAAGCGTGACCGCTTGAATCGCCTCATTCAGCGTAATTCCGGCAAGCTGTATGGCGCCTGCAATGCCCACATCCAGAGCTTGGGCAGAACCTGCCAATATCAGCGGTTGGTCTACGGGCGTGAGCTTGCCGTCGGCATGAAGCTCAACTTCCGCTCCGATTACGCTTGAATACCGGCCTGGCTTCATGCCTCCGAATTTCACACAATCGCTCACCAGAATGAATTGATCGCGCTTCGCTCGAAGCATCGCCTTTAACACAGCCTTACTCAGATGATGGCCATCTGCAATAAAAGTAGCGCACAGCCGGTCTTCCGCCAATTGATTCCATATGTAATGGGGATGCCTCGGTAATACAGGATGTGCACCGTTTCCCAGATGCGTCGACAAGGCAGCTCCTGCGGCTACCGCTTGTTCAAGCTGCTCCAGACTAGCGCAGGTGTGGCCTATGCTTACCGCAATACCGGCTGCCTTCAGTTTTTCAATAAAAGGGATAGCCCCTTCTCTTTCCGGTGCCACGGTAACCAGGCGGATCCGATTGCCCGACGCCTCTTGCCACTGGGCAAACTCATGCCAATCGGGATCCCTCACGAACGTCTTGTCGTGAGCCCCGCGTGGACCATCTTCGCCGGAGACATAGGGCCCCTCCAAATGGATGCCAATTACCGACTTGTTGACATTCGGATATTGCTCACAAGCCTCAGAGATGGCCGTCATGGCTTGCTTGATTCTCTCGAAGCTTCCCGTTATGACCGTCGGCAAGTAACGGGTAACGCCCTTTTCATACAGCGATTCCGTGACACCGGCCACATCCTGAACCGTTGTGATTTCACCGTTGAAGTCAAATCCGTTATAGCCGTTGACCTGCAAGTCAATCCAGCCCGGCGAAATCCAAGGAAGCCCTTCCTCTTCAGCAATGGAGCGGACCGAGACGATCAAACCGTTGCTGATTTCTACTTCAACCGCTTCATTTGTATCAAATCTTATCCCACGGGACCTCATTGATGATCACCCGCCCTTTGTCAGGATCGATCCGAATGGTCCAGAACGACTTCACGTTGTCGTTTAGAAGATTCGTAGGTGCCGAGAATAATGTCCAATGCATGAATTCCTTCTTCGCCTGGCACGATCGGGGCGCGTTTTTCTTGTACGGCGAGGGCCATGTCACGAATTTGGATGCGGTGTCCGTCCGGAATAACACGGAAAGGCTCGAACGTTGGGATTTGAATATCTTCTCCATCGACCTGTAACAATTCAATTTCATCTTCTTTATAAATGATGGAACCTTTCTCGCCGTGTATTTCCAATCGCTGACCCAAATCAGGGTATACCGTCGTCGTGATCTCCATCACTCCCATAGCCCCGTTCTGAAAGCTTAGCAGCGACACGGCCGTATCCTCTACCTCGATGTTTCTAAGCATCGTATGGGCGCGACCGTAAATCGACTTCACAGGACCGACGAGCCATTGCAGCAGATCAACCGTATGAATCCCCTGATTCATCATCGATCCGCCGCCATCGATCTCCCAAGTCCCCCTCCAGCCGGCGCTGTCATAATACTGCTGACTGCGGAAAATTTTCACATAAGCGTCGCACAAGCTTAATTTCCCAAGCTTACCGTCCGCGATCCATTTCTTTACAAATTGGGCGGCAGGCGACATTCTTCTTGGGAAAATAGTGGCCAGCAGCACACCTTGCTCCTTGCATTCCCGAATCATCCGGTGTGCGTCTTCCAAGTGAATCGCCATCGGTTTTTCCACCAGTACATGCTTACCGGCCCGTGCCGCAAGTATGGTTTGCTCCGCATGATACCCGCTTGGCGTGCATATGCAAACCACATCGATATCATCGTTGCGCAGCATATCTTCAAGCTGCGTATAAAGCTTGCCACCGTGTTTATCCGCGAACTTTTGTCCTTTCTCTGCTTCCGTTTCACAAACCGCAATCAGCTCGGCCTCCTCAACTTCTTGAATCGCATTGGCATGAATCTCGGCAATAACACCGCATCCCACGATCGCAAACTTCGTCGTTGTTCTTTCCTTCTTCATCGCTGAATCTTCCTCTCGTGCACATCTAAAATGGTTGCAAGCCCATCGGCCTTGATGGTCGCTTCCGTTGTCTTAAGAATATCGTTGTGGGTCAGGAGGGAATCCAAGCCTTGTATACGCCGGATGAAATCTTCCGTAATCGTGCATGGTGGCGAAAGGAGAGGGACCAAGACAGCAGGCTCTCCATTCGTCAGTTGAATCATGGTGCTCTCTTCTCGAACAAATGGATCCCCTTGCAGCCTTAGCTCGGCGAATCCTTCCGTTCCTGTTACGAAAATCCGTCCGTCACCCCACGTCCAGCTCTTGCCCGGGGTATGCCAATCGGCATAAAGCTGGGCCACGATACAATCCTCCATGACAACTTGAACGCTTGCCGTATTATAAAAGGTCGGGTGCTCAGGCAAAATCGTTTTGCCCACGCAGCCATCGAACTTTTCAATTTCTTTTCCCGTAAACCAGCGGAGAAGATCGAAATCATGAACAAGCAGATCAATCAGAATTCCGCCTGAAAGCTGCTTGGAGAAAAACCAGGCAGGCCGTTTCGATGCATCCAAGCGGTGAGGCTTTCGCATGCCGATCGTGACGATATCGCCTAAAGCACCTTGCTCGAGCTGCTGCTTCAACGTATAGATGGCAGGATGAAACCGTTCGGTGAGCAGCATGCCGATTTGAATGCGCCCCCTGTCAAGCACAGCCTTCAATCGCTCCAGTCCTTCCCTGCTTGTGACTGCCGGTTTGTCCAGCATCACATGCTTCCCGCGGCTTTCGCATAGCTCGATGACATCTATTTTATGTGCATTGATCGAAGCACAGCCAATGACAGCAATGTCGTCCCCCAGCAAGCTTTCTTTATCTTCCGCAAGAGGGATGCCGAATTGGTCAGCAAAGCCTTGGGCCAGCTCATCATTATCATCCTCAAATATTCCTGCGCAAGTGTAACCTAATTCCAGCATTTCGCTGATAAATATTCCAATATGCGCATGCTGACAGCCTATAATGGCAAACCGGCGTGAATTCATGTTCGCATTAATCCCCTTTACACCAAAAATATCGCTGGAAATATAGAAGTCCGCTGTTGAGCGGCCTTCTATATTCCTGCTATGAAATTAATTGTTCTTCTCGAAAATTTTATCGGCTTCCCTGCGGAAATCGGCTGCCGCTTCATCAATAGACGATTTGCCGAATTGCTGCTTTTGCACCGTCTGCTCAAAAAGCTTAGTCACTTCGCCCGCGCCTTTAGGTCCTCCATCGTACATGGACGGCTGAATGCTGGTCACATGCTGCAGCATATTCGCCATTTTTTTGTCACGCTCTGTGAATTTGGGGGTCAAGTACTCCAGCATTTTTTTATTTTCCGGCAAGCCTCTATCCATTTCCAGAATATCTGCGGCTTCCTTCGAGTTTAAGAAGAAGTCCAGAAACATGGCCGCTTCTTTCGGATGCTTCGATTTGGCAGATGCGGAAAGAAACATGGCAGGCAACAGCACGCTGCCGGTTTTTTTGTCCTTCGGATAGGAGACCATATCGATCTTGTCTTTCATCACGTTCTCATAAGCCGGGAACGTAGCCGTAAACTGGGGTCCCATAATGGGCACGACGCCCTTCATTAAGGCGTCCTTATTCGGATCGGCGTTTCCGATCGGCAGGAACGAAGCGGTCATCGTGGCCGGCGGCACGATGCCTTCTTTCCGGGCATCATCCCACATCTTCAGCCAGTTTTTGAAATTTTGATCATCATAGCCGAGTCGATTATTCTTGTACAACGTATCTCCGACGGAGAACAGATAGTACATGTAAGCCTCTAAGGACGTCGACATATCGAAGGCCCCATAGACCTTGTCGCCCAGCTTGGACTTGACCTCACGCGCTTTATCGAAGAACTCTTTCCAGGTCATGTCCAGTTTCGGCGGCTCGACGCCCGCTTGTTGATACATTTCTTTGTTGTAAATTAAGACGGAAGCGTTATCAGAAACCGGTAAACCGGTTAACTTACCGTTAATGGTTCCTTGATTTTTGATAACGTCCTCGTTTAGATCTTGCATTTGAATTTCCTTATTCGCGTAGGGTGTAAGGTCTGCCAGTACACCGCGGTCCGAATATTCCTTGATATACAGAATGCTCATTTGCATCAAATCAGGCGCATTGTTACCTGCTACCTGGGTAGAGAGCTTTTCCCAATACCCGTCGAAGCTTGTATATTCCGGCTTAATCTTGATATTCGGATGCAGCTGTTGGAACTTGTCGATCACTTTCAGCGTTCTGTCATGTCTGCCTTGACTTCCCCACCAGGCAAAGCGCAGTTCAACGTTTTGCTGCGCTTGCGGATCCTTGGAATCCTCTTTGGCTGGAGCGGCACTTTTCTGTTGTGTAGGCATACATCCTGCCAGAAGACCGCTACATAAAGTCAATGTTAGAAATGAAGTAGACAACCTGCGGCCTAATCGATCATACCTTGCCATTGTAGATACACCCCTTAAGGTTTACTGGTTTACAATCTCATTATAAAATTTCTGTTGTTTTATAAAATAAGAGAAATCTACAAAATGTATTAAAAAAATACAAAGCTTCGCGGTAAGAGCCGTGGGGCAGCCTACTGATTAATTTCGGAGGGATTAAGTCCCGTATGCTTCTTGAAGAGCTGGCTAAAATACGCGTTGTTTTTATATCCGACCATCTGCGAAATCTCAAAGACTTTATAATTCCCGCTAAGCATGAGTTCCTTCGCTTTTTCCATACGAACCCTCGTCAAGTAGCTGTTGTAGTTCTCCCCGGTCGCCTGCTTGAAAATTTGACTCAAATAATTACGAGTCAAATACACCTTCTCCGCCAATACGTCCAGCGTAATATCTTCCGAATAATGCTCCTGCACGTACCGCATGATAAACTCGATCGTTTTACGGTGCTTCTGGGAGCCCCGCCGATTCATAACCTCGCACACCGGAAGAAGAAGGTCACGCAACCAAGCGGCAAAATCATCAACGCTGTACAGCAGCTCCAACTCCTTGTACATGTTGAAGCCTGCATGAATATCCTCGACCTGCAGTCCATGGTCATGTAAGGCGAGAGCCAGGACGGCGACAATGTCAATGGAAAATTCCCTGAGGACGCTAATGCTCGGGATGGCGCCCTTATGAAGGTTCTTGGTCAATTCGGCGATTCGTTCCTCCACAAGATCCTCTTGCCCCATCATGACAGCGTCTACAATAGCTTGATAGCTTTCCATCGGACGGCGTACAGTCGTTTTGGAAATATCTTTTATATCTTCTTCCGTGATTAACTGCTTATCGGACATTTTTTCCCGTTGGGCCAGCAAATCAATAGCACTCGCGTAAGATTTAGGAATGCCGCTTACATGATCCGCCGCTAAACCGACAGAAGCCCAGACCTGCAGCTTTAAATATTTTTGAATGTTCTCCAGAAATTCAGCCGCCATCTGTGTGACCTGCCGCTTTACGTTCTCCCTTTTGACCTGTGCTGGCGTCGACACGATCACCGTGATCAAATTCCGCTGGATATCTGCCACATAAACCCCTTTTTTATACTGCGACAGCTCGTCCACAATATTCTTGACGGCGTAGGCAAACAACGACAAATCACGGGGTCTGTACGAATTCCGCTCCCGGTTAATGAAAAATTCAATCAACAGCACCGTAAAATATTGTCGAGATAAATCCATCTTTAAATAATCGGACACTTTATCGAAAAAGGCAGTCTGGCAAAATCCGGGCTCAAGCAAGCCCTTCAGCATTTGTTTTTTTGTCGTCGACAAATTACGCTCCAGAAGCTCCCTTAATTCCTTTTCCTCTCGTTCGGAATGCATCTTCTTTCTGATTTTATCCGCCACTTCCTGCAAAACACGTTCAATTTCGTCCAGCGTAGCCGGTTTTGACAAATAATCGTTTACTTGCAGCTTAACTGCCGATTGAGCATATTTGAAATCCTCGTAACCGCTTAATATAATAACTTCCGCCCTGTTTCCTTCTTCACGCAAAGCCTTTAGCATCTCTATGCCGTCCATGACAGGCATATAAATGTCGGTTAAAATAATTTCGGGACGGTGGGCGCGGACTTGTTCCAATCCCTCTCTCCCGTTTTTGGCGGTTCCCGCCACCTCAATCCCATAATCGTTCCACCGGACAGAGCGGGTAAGTCCATGAATCGTAGTCATATCATCATCGATAATTACGGCCTTGATCATTTTCATTCCCCTTTTGCAGGATTCGCCGGCTCCGATAATAGCTTAGGCAGAGACAAGACGACCCTGGTCCCTTGGTTGATTTGGCTGTCCATTTGTACGCCGTACTGCTCTCCAAAATAAAGTTGGATCCGTTCATGTACGTTGCGGTATCCATTGTGTTCCCTGCCGGTTGCGACATGCTCAACGTCCATTCCTTTGCCGTTATCCTCCACGGTCAAATACAAGCTTTGCTCATCTTCCCGTCCGGAAATCGTGATCGTTCCCTCCTCGTAAGCATGAAGGCCGTGAATGAGCGAATTTTCTACAAAAGGCTGAATAATCAGTTTGGGGATATAATATTTCTCCATCGATTCCGGCACGGAGATCACGAACTGAATTTTTTGTTTGTACCTTATTTTTTGCAATTCCACATAGCAATGAAGATGCTCCATTTCCCTGCGGACCGTGATGAAGCTCGCGCCGCTGGAAAGACCGATCCGCAGCATCTTGCCGAGCAGAGCCAGCATATGGCTGATTTCACGGGAGCCTGATTCAATAGCCTGCCAGTTGATCATATCCAACGTGTTGTATAAAAAATGAGGATTGATCTGCTCCTGCAGGATTTGGATCTCCGCTTCACGCTTCCGTCTATTCTGCTCGTTCACTTGAATAATCAATTGATCGATACGTTCTATCATTTGATTGAAATTTTCATTCATATCGCCGAATTCATTCTGGTAATCGTTTGTAATTTGCACATCCAGCCTGCCTGTTTTCATTAATCTCATGGCACGAATCAAATTGCGGATCGGAAGGACGAATTGCCGGGATAACAAAAAGGCCATGACAATGGCAAGCAGGATACAAAAGATGGCCGCCACCAGGATGACGTTTTCAATACGGCGGCTCCCCTTCGTAATATTGTCCCACGGTATAATATCCATAGTTATCCATGAAGTACGAGCCTGCTTATTCCAGATGATCAAGTTTTTCTCCGCGAAGCTGGCTACCGCATAATGATCATCTGCCGATTCTTCTATAATTGCAGCAATTCTGCTTTTTATATGCTCGTAGGATACCTGATCGGCCGGATCGTCATTAAACTGCGCAATCAGCCTGTTGCGGGTATCGAAAATAAACCGGCTGACCTCCGTCGCGCTGCTGGAGGCGATCTTCTGCATAGACGACATCTTCAAATTGATGACGAGGATTCCAACCTCTTTGCCTGAAGAGGAGAGCACCTTTCTTGCAAAGCTAACTACCATTCGTTCATCGACGGGATAGCTTTCCACCTCGATGGGATGAGTCCCCACCCAGCAATAATCGGCATCCTTAATCTCGTTAAACCATGAGCTGCTCTCTAAAATTCCATAATCATACACGCCGTTTGCCGCGATATGATGATTCAACGAAGTGTCTTTGGCATACAGCTGGACGGAATGTATGCCTTCCTTGACATAGCTGAGACGGCTAAGTAAATCCATAATATCCGAGGTTTGCCCAATTCGCTCGAAGCTGTCTTCGTTATGCTGTAAATATTGGATCAGCTTCGGGTTACTGGCTAGCACCAAAGAATCGTTCTCAACCGACTGTAATTGAATGTCCAGCTGCTTATTAATCTCGTTCAGCAAGAGCTTTCTTGAAGAAATGGTTTGCTCGACGACTTCCTGATTCGTGATATAATAACTCGTTATTCCGAGAAGGGAAATCAATATAGCGGAAATCAGAATAAATGAAGTAAAAAGCGTTGTTTGAAAAGAAAACGTTTTAAATGGATTCCTCATGCCCCTATCACCTGTCGCTGTGTAATTTAGCTTTAGCATAAGGTCAAGTAAAGCGTTTTGCAAACATTATCCCTTGATCCCCGTTGTGGTAATTCCCTCCACGAAATATTTTTGGGCCACGATAAATATGACAAAGCACGGTATAACCGATAGCAGCGACATCGCATACATAGGTCCCCATGTTACCGCCGATGAATTATCCAGGAATAGACGCAGGGCCAGCGGAACCGTGTATTTGGCGGTATCAGTCAAGTAAATCATCTGCCCGAGAAAATCGTCCCAGGTCCAGATGAAGCTGAAAATCGCCGTTGTAATAAAAGCGGGCGTACACAGAGGCAGTACGATCTTAAACGCAATTCCAGGCGTCGTACAGCCGTCTATTTTCGCGGACTCGTCCAAATCTTTAGGAATTCCACGAATAAATTGGATGAGCAGAAATACAAAAAACGGGCTAACGGCCAAGAAATGAGGAACAATCAGCGGCAGGGTAGTTCCCACCCAATCGAAATATTTAAACAAGATATACTGCGGAACCAACGTAACCTGGGTAGGAAGCATTAAGGTTAACATCAAGATACCGAACCAAAACCGCTTTAAGGGGAAATTCAATCTTGCGAAACCGTACGCTACAAATGCGCTGGAAAGCAAGGTCCCGATAACGGAAAGCACCGCTATGAAAAAAGAATTGTAGAAAAAATGCGCAAAGCTGAAGCCCGGAATCGCTACCCAGCCATCATAGAAATTTTCCCACTGAAACTCGGTAGGAATCAAATTGGACTTAGGTATTTCTTCATTTGATTTCAGAGCGTTCCCAACCAGCCAAAAGATAGGATAAATCATCACCACGCTGCAAAGTGTTAAAAATGTATATTGATAGAGCCTGTTTTGTTTCATCGAGCCGCCACCTCATCCATTAAAATAAGAGCTTGTTTTACGTTTCATAATGAACCCATTTTTTGGAAGACCAAAACACAAGAGCCGTGAACAAAGCGATGATCGTAAGCAAAATCCAAGCTAAAGCACTGGCGTAGCCCATATTAAAGTAAGCAAACGCTTTCTGATACAGATACAAGGCATAGACTAGCGTCGAGTTAATAGGACCGCCCTTCGTGACGATAAAGGCTTGCGTGAACATTTGGAAGCTCCCGATAATTTGCATAACCAGGTTAAACAAGATGATCGGCGTCAGCATCGGTAAGGTGATTGAAAAGAAGGAACGAAACTTGGAAGCGCCATCCACCGAGGCCGATTCATAAAGATCCTTTGGTATTTGCTTTAAGCCTGCCAGGAAAATAACCATGGAAGATCCAAACTGCCACACGGCGAGCATCACCAGCGTATACAGCGCTGTCTCAGGCGTATTGATCCAGTCGATGCCTTGTATGCCAAGGAAGCTCGCAAACTTGTTTATAAATCCATCCATTCCAAAAAGGTTTCGCCAAATGGCGGAAATCGCTACGCTGCCTCCGACCAGTGACGGCAAATAAAAGATAGCCCTGTAAACGGACATGCCGCGAATAGGCTTAAACAGAAGCATGGCCACCATTAAAGCAAAGAACAGCTTTAATGGCACCGACAGCACCACATAGGTGATCGTGACCCGCAGCGCGGTCCAAAAATCTTTATCGTCCGTAAAAATTTCCTTGTAATTCTCAAACCCTACCCAAGAGGGCAGCTCTAACAAATTATATTGAGTCAGGGACAAATAAAAAGATTGGGACATCGGTCCGATTGTTAAAACAAATAAACCAAGCAACCAAGGCGCAATGAACACATAACCCCAAATAGGTTCTATCCATCGGTTAAGTTTTCCTGAATGATTGCGTTTTGACGCTTGCGTTAGTTCTGTCATCCTTCTCACTCCCGTATTTTCATCTAGATCACCGCTTGTAAACACATCTTAGCTTTTGGAGCTCTTCATATAAATGAGAGAAATCTATAATTATTTATAAAAATATACACGGTTTTGCCGGATGCCTTGAGCAACGCGAAGGGGGTGTCCCCAAAGGTCATAAATAGACCCTTGGGGACACCCCCTTCACTTGCCTGCTCTATATGTGCCCGGACACGGGTTTATATGGCGTGATCCAAATTTTACAAGCGTGCGCCGCAGCTTCCAACGCGGATTGACAGCCTGCTCCGGATGCTGAACGACCATCTGCACCGGATTGCGGCCCCGGGCGGGAAGCGGAGACCCGTTGACGACAACGCTGCCTTCTTGCAGCCGTTCGTGACCGGCAAGCAAGCGGGCGAGCGTGGACTTCCCGCTGCCGCTCGGCCCGACCAGTCCGACGATTTCACCGGCTTCGATTCGCAGCTCTTCGTTCTTAAGCAACCAGGACTCTCCGTACCGGAAGCTCAAGTTTCGCCCTTCAAGCGCCATGCAAGCACCTCACCATCCCGCCCCGCACCGTCCGAGGCTCCGGAGGCGCTACGCCGCATTCCGGCGTGGCCCATGAACAGCGCGGAGCGAAGGCGCAGCCCGGCGGCAAAGCGTCCGGCAGCGGCTGCGCGCCGGGAATCGGGACAAAATCGTTCTGCGGTAAAGCGCGCCATAACGCCCGGGTGTAGGGGTGGCGCAAATCCGCTCCATCGCCGGCAAACTCCTCGCAGCAGGCGATTTCGACGACGCTGCCGGCGTACAGGACGGCAATCCGGTTGGAGACGGATAACGCCGCTTCGATATCGTGCGTAATGAGCATGACTGCGCAGCCCCCGTCGGCCAGCTCCCGGAATCGGCCGAGCGCCTCCCGGAGAGCCGTCTCGTCCAAACCCGGGGTCGGCTCATCGGCGATGACGAGCCGGGCTCCGCTCACGGTTGCCGTCGAGACCAGGACCCTCCTTGCCATGCCTCCGGACAGCTGAAACGGGAACAAGTCGGCCGCTTCGGGCTTCAGCCTGTATCTGGCAAAGGCGCTTCGCTGCCGTTCTATCGGATCTCCGGTCCGAACGGCCTGTCTGACCTGACGGCCGACCCGCATCAACGGGTCCAAATATTGCACCGATTGAGGGACAAGCGCAATATCCCTGCCTCTCAGCTGTGCCTGTCTGGCGGGCGTCA
The DNA here is from genome assembly GCF_016586185.1 of Paenibacillus sp. EPM92. Lineage (NCBI taxonomy): Bacteria > Bacillati > Bacillota > Bacilli > Caryophanales > Paenibacillaceae > Paenibacillus > Paenibacillus sp. EPM92. The sequence continues at coordinate 6,235 of NZ_BCPS01000069.1, read as the reverse complement.
GCTCTTCACCGTCAAACCGGATCGTTCCGGACACCTGCGCGTTGCCCGGGAGAATACCGAGGATCGCGTGAGCAAGCAGGCTTTTCCCGGAACCGCTGGCTCCTACGACAGCCAGAATTTCACCCGCATCGATCGTTAGCCCGAGCTTGTGAATCGTTTCAATCGTGGTCTGGCGCAAGCCGCGCTCATAACGGGTAAAACGTACCGAAAGTTCATTCACTTCCAGCATAGGCAAGGCTATCCCTCCTTTCTCTTCGTTGACCCTTCCCCATTATTCGTGCGCCCGCCTCGGGTCGACAAGACGCTGAAGGCTTTCCCCAAGCATCGCGAAAGCCCGGACCAGCACCAGCAGGCACAAGCCCGGGAACAGCGCAAGCCACCACAAGCCCGACGATAAATACCGCATCGATTCGGACAAAATGATGCCGATTGCCGGTTCATGAGGCGACAGGCCCATGCCGACGAAGGTAACGGCCGCTTCATGCAATATCGCATGGGGCACGATCAGGATCAGACCGACCAGCAGTTGGGGAAGCAGATGCGGCAACATGTGCCGCGTGGCGATCCACCAACGGGTTTTGCCCAAGTTGCGGGAGACGGTGACATAAGCCGCGGAGCGCACCTGCATGACCTCTGCGCGGATGATTCTCGACAAGCTCGGCCAGTGCGTAAGGGCGACTCCGACGATGACGCCCTTGGCCCCGCCTCCGAGCACAAAGGCGATTAATAACAGGGTGACCAGATGAGGCACGCTGAGGAACAGATCGGTCAGCCATGTCATGATCCGGTCGACGGTTCTGCCCATCACGGCCGCGGCAAGTCCCGTCAAGCCGGCAATGATCACGCTGGACGCTCCGGCCGCTATGCCGACCTTGATGCTGAGGGCGAGCCCCTTGACCGTGCGCGTCAGCATGTCCCTGCCGAGCCAATCCGTTCCGAACGGTTGATGGAACGAAGGCGCTGCGTTGCGGTGCTCCAGATTCGAGGATAGTCCGGCAGGGTCGATCAGTGCCGCTGCCGCCGCAACCAGCGCGAGCAGGACGCAGGCTGCGGCGGCCGACAGCCAAGTCCGGTGCCGAAAGTGAAGCTTCAGCCGATGTTTTTCGCTTTTCCGCATAACGCCGGATAGAGGATTCATGCACCGCCACCTGCTTTCATTCTCGGATCGATCAGGCGATAGGCAAGGTCGGCCAGCACATTGCCGGTATAAACAAATACGGCGCTGAACAGCACAATGCCGAGCAGCAGCGGCACATCGCCGCGCAGCCCCGCCTCTACTGCGGCCTGGCCCAATCCCGGGTACGAGAACACCTGCTCGGCCAGTACCGCGCCGCCGAACAGCTCGCTGAACGAGGCAAACTGCAAGGTGACCGCGGGCAGCGCCACATTGCGCAGACCGTGCCGCCAGAATAGGGTGAAGCCTTGCCTCTCTCCCCTCGCGCTCTGGCGAACAACCAGTAATCGCTGCCCGTCACGTCCATCAGTTTTTCTCTCGTATGCAGCGTCAGAGCGGCGATGCCCGTAACGCTTAACGTCGCTGCCGGGAGAATCATATGCCGGATGCGATCGGCCAGGGTTACATGCTCGGCCGTCACCCCGGCGGGCGCTCCCAGTCCCACCGGGAACCAGCCGAGCCATACGGCAAAAACAAGCAGGAGCACTAATCCGACCCCAAATGTGGGTGTCGAGGCAAGCGTATAGCAATACCAGCGGACCAGCTTATCGATCCATGTGCTTCGGTTCATCGCCGCAAGCGCGCCTGCGGCGAAGCCGATCAGCCCTGACAGCAGCCATGCCGCGCCCATCAGGGCGAAGGAGGCGGCAAACCGCTCCTGGATGACTTCAATGACGGGACGGCGATAGATCATGGAGTTGCCGAAATCACCGCTGGCCAATGAAGCCAGCCAGCTCGCGTAGCGTTCCAACGGAGGCTTGTCCAGCCCCCAATACGCCGCAATCGCCTCGCGCTGTTCCGGGCTCACCCGCATCATATCCGCTCCGATATAAGCCTGAACCGGATCGATCGGGGAATACTGCACGAGCGTAAAGGAGACGGCGCTGACAGCGAGCAGCAGCGCGATGAGCTTGACCCCGGTATTCTGTTTTTTACGAGGTGAATTTGAAAATATGGGGATCAGCAGCAAATCGGCATGAAGGGCCACCTGTAGAGTTTCAATGAAGATGGCCTTTCTATAGTTCCAAATAATTTGCATCACTTCTGTATTCGAAGGATTTATAGTATGTTAGAACAATCTGTGTTAAATTTTGTATATATTCTATACGAGGAGGAAGAGGATTGAAAACTGCACTAAGCTTTAATGGAGGTACCTTTGTCTCTACAAAAGATGAATTAGGCTATGAAGAGGTTTTAGAAGATTTTAAGAATGCAAAAACTATAAGGATTGTTACATTTAACCTATCTAAAGATACAAAAGATGATAAGTTATTTGAACTCTTAGGGTCTCTTGAGAGCGATGTCGATATTCAATTGATAACCAATATCCCATCCAGATTTGAATGGTACAGTTCCTCTAAGACAGGTGACTATCTTAAGAAAACAGCTAGCACTAATATTAATGCATACTTAAAGAAATTAAGCCCAGACGACTTTAAGGCTAACATGATTCCGTTTTTTAACTTCAATAATCACGCAAAAATTATTGGAACTGAAAATATTGTATATATTGGATCTGCAAATTTCTCAAATGAAAGCAGTAAAAACTACGAAACGGGCATTATTGTAAAAGACAAAGATTTTATTAACAACCTTTACGTGATGTTTTTCAATGTTCTAAAGGAGAACTCGGTACCTTATTTTGATGATGATTATAACCAATTACGATTGTTCACAATAAGCATCCTTTCTAGACTCAATAATCACTATGAACGATTAATTGATACCTTATTTATTAGCCGAAATGGAAAAGAGATTTTTATTGGTCAAGAAACAAGATTTAATAACAACGATCAACTGGAACTACTTCACGACCTTCATGAACTAAGTGATATTACCGGATTAATCGACAATATTGAAACTGATGACGATGATCTGGAAGACATAATAGAAAAAATATCAGATTTATGTTACCAAATAGATTCTGATAATATTATTGAGCTTGTAGGCATAGATAGTACGTTTGAAAAATACGTCTCATATGACTTTGAAGACACGTATTGGGATTGTTTTGAGGAATATAATTCGCTTGCTACTGAAGATATGTTAGAGCACTACACTGAGATAGCAACAGGAGAAGCAAATGAGATTTTAGAAGATCTGTGTAATGAAGTTGAGAGTGATGTTTATTCAATTAAGATATCGCTGGAAATTACAATCGATATACTTAAAGAAATTCTGCTTGGTTTGAAGGGATTATCTGAACATGTGGTAAATGAGAATATTGATAATACAAGGAATTAAGTCCCTATTTATTAGGTCTTATCTATAAAATATCATTAGGGGCTCGATCCAGTAAGGCTCGAACCCTTGATACGGACAGTTCAACAGACGCTATTATGCCGTGGTCCGTTTCTTAAAATCTCCTAACCATGCCTTTATACGTTCCATGTCATTTTTCAATTCATCTGGTTCAGGTAACATAACAGGAGTTTCATATGACTGAGAATGTTCATAGGCAGAGTATTTAGTCATAAATTCTTCAAAGAGCTTGCAGTCTTCCACTGATATGTATGCTAATTTATGTATTTTGTTCAGAGTGTTTACTGATCTTCTGAAGCGTTGCACAACATCTCCAAGTAAATCGTTTTCAATAAAGCGTTCAATAAGTATTCTAAAATCACTACATATACCCTTTGCTAAAAGATCGTATTCTGTTCTTCCGTTTTCAAGCAGAATTTTACGAGCGCGAGAAAGTCTATCGTTCAGAAGTTGATTTAGCGCCTTCTCTGGACTTTTAGCAAAAACAGGGGTCTCTCCAGGCTCACCTATACCCCAAGATTCAGCCCTTAGCCAAGTAACACTACTCTGGATTCCTGCTTCTTTAGCCGCATCTTCAAGCAGAGTTAAAAATGAGAGTCGATGAGTAAAGACAATTACTTGTCTGGTTAAGCTTAATTTAGCAATTCTTTTCACAGTTGCTTCCTCAAACAATTGATCTAATGACGATATCGGATCATCGAAAATAAAAGGAGTATTATCCGCCCCACCTTCAACATCAGCAAGAAATCCTGCAAGAGATACTACTCGGAATTCTCCTTCGCTCAGTACTTCAGAAGTACGGATATTCGGAGGGCAATTTCTAAGCTTAACTTGGTGGTAAATATGCCCCCGTTCTGCTCGGGTTTTGGTCAATTCAACATTGATTCTAGCCCCCCCTAAATATTGCAACTCCTTTTGAAATCTATTTATATATTCAGCAGTTATTAGTTCATTGGATAATGACGATTTTTTAGTCGATAAAGACTGCGTATTAGTCAGTGCAATGGCAGTTTTATACTTTGCGATTTTACTTAGCATTTTTATGTTTTCTGAAATGACAGGCTTATTTTGATTCAGCCATTTTTGTGCTTCAAGCTCAACTACACTGCTTTTCAAGTCATCTCTATTTTCCATTTGATCCAATTTCTCGTAATCGGCAGCCTGTTGTTCTTTCGAAGATGCGGCTTCTTCAAAAGACTTCAACAAGTCTTCTAGCGGCAAGATTTCAAGTTGATCAAGTGAAGTCACGGTAGTCAAGCTATCGCTTCTCTTTTTTAGAGTTGCACAAAATTCAATAATAGCTTGCTTTTCTTCATCTGATGTAATGCCTATTGAATTGAAATGAAGTGCTAGTGTCGAGTCAGACGGCACTTCTTTAATTGCTTTTAACAATGTATTGTAATGTAACTCTGCAGATTTTGCTTGTTTGTTAAGAGAATCTTTAACATATGACTCAAAACTTCTTAGTCTTCCTTGAGCTTCAGGTGTAAGTGGCTGCTGGCAGAGTACACAGTTCGAGTCACTCTCTGTATATGGAAATGACTTTCCGGGGTATGCAAGCTGCTCAGAGAAAGTTCGTGCTTGCTCCCAAAGCAATTTCCAACTTTCAGCTCCTACACCGTTAATAGGGAGTCCTTGAAAAACCGTCTTGGCATCTTCTTCAGCAGCCTTCTTTTTAACCGTGTAGTCCAGTTTGGCTTCTAGTATCTTAGTACATGATTCATCGGTCAGAGAGCCTCTGATGTCTGAAAGAATGCTTTGTAGTTTCTTTATACTTTGGGCAGTAGTCCTAAATTGTTTCATTTTTTCAATGGGGTCTGTCTCGGCTAGTTGTTGTCTTTTAGTGCTAAGTGTGACTTCATCTGCCTCTGTCCATGAACAATTATCCTCAACTTCCTTGTTTGAAGTTGTATCCTTAATTTTTTTATGCCAAAGAATGGCTTTTGTGTTGGAACTTCCTTCAGGGGGAATAAGCTTTGTCAAAGCTATATTCTCCATTTCTTGCTTGAGCGCTTGGCAAACTTTTATACAGGCTTCCGTCAGTTTGCTGAAGAACAATAGTATCCATGGCTCGTAAGCAACTTCGTTTTCATCATTAACATACACGTTAGCACAATCTGTATCGTAGAGTTGTACTGTGCGTAGTTCATTCAACGGCCCCTGATCCGGTGTCCATCTAATCTCATGCCGAGTACCATCTTTTGTAATGACGAAGGAACAGTCCTGGGATTGTTGTTCTTTAACATAAACATTCCCCATTAGCTTTCCAGGCTTCTTGGCTCCAGATATGTGTTTTAGTAGGCGTACATAGCTTGATTTGCCGGAACCGTTTTGACCATAAATAATTGTAAGTGGACTATGAAAATTTAAAGGGTTTCTGGGACTAAGGGCGCTTATGCCCGTGATACTATTTATTGCGTCAAGTCTTAGTTGTAATGAACTTTCTTTTGCAGCAAGGCTACCCGCTGCAACACTTTGAGGTTTGATATCAGAATCTATCAGTTGCACTTCAGACTTACACATTAACGTTAGTTCTGTGAAGTTTTCTTCTGTAAGTAAATTGTTATTTTGAATAAGAAGATGCGCCGCGTGTTGCATCCAACGTGGTCGTTGTGAGAGCCATTGTTCTACTTCCGCTAATATTGTCGCCATTAACAATCCTCCTGTAGTATTGATTTTATAGTATTACTTTACTATACCTCTGCGATTTTTTCTAGAAAGTTCCACCTTATCCATCCTCAAAATTTCTTTCTCTCTAATACCCGATTTAACCCGAAAAATGAAACGGTTAGTAGAGGG
>NZ_BCPS01000068.1:0-192777 GCF_016586185.1 Paenibacillus sp. EPM92 | reverse complement strand
TCTTCAGCGGGAATATGTATCGCCGAGTGAAAAAGCATTCGCCTACAAAATGAAGCTGGAGGCGATGAAACGGCAAGCCGGGAGACCAGGTAAAGAAAATGTGTCCCAACTTGGGACACAAAAACGTTCCGATCAGCTTCTGGCCGATCAAGTCGGAGAAAGCCGGAATCAGATTCAACGGTATATCCGCCTTACCGAACTCGTTCCCACCATTCTTGAAATGGTCGATCAGAAACGGATTGCATTCAGCCCTGCGGTGGAAATCTCTTATTTGCCCGAGAACGAACAGCAGGCTCTGCTGGAAAAGATGCAAGCCGAGGAATGCACGCCCTCGCTTTCTCAGGCGCAACGCACGAAAAGGCTTAGCCAATCGGGTAATCTGAACACGGATGTGATCGCCGCGATTTTGGAGGAAGAAAAGCCCATGCAAAAAGAAAAACTGTTCATTCCCAAGGAACGTTTCGAAGGTTTGTTGCCGAGGGAATTTACAGAGAAGCAACTGGAAGATTTACTTGTGCAATTGTTGAAGGAGTGGTCGCGCAAACGGAAACGGGAGCATGAGCGGTAAATGAATCTGCCGCTGCTTACCAGCCGGGAAAAACATACCCCTGACAAGCGTGGCATCTCTGCGCCCAGCCGATTTTGCGCTTATGCAAGCAATGAGCGCGGCGGAGACTACAATGATTGGAGGACGAAATGAACGATCTGACTCGTTATCGACTACTAGCTGGAGCTGCGTTACCATCATCAGCCAAGCTTCTGTACAGCTATCTGCTGGACTTGGCGGGCGGGCGAACCGGCACCGTATGGCTTTCCTCCCGCCGACTTGCAGCGGAGGTAGGAGTCTCCTCCTCTGCGGTTCGTCGCAATTTGCATCGTCTGGAGCAATGCGGTTTGATCCGTCTTAAATCCCGCTATTCCGCTGAAGGAGCGCGGCTGACTAACAAAATTACGATGCTGTAGCTTTTTTCGAAACACGATGTTGTAGTGCCATATCGAGAAGTCTGACTGCACGCGAAAACAGTCCAGTCGAAGGAATAACCGCGGGAATGAAAGCGGCAATTAAGAGGAAGCTGTCCCCGCTTTGCCTCATCATTGCGAGACAGGAAGCATTTCCGCACAATGGTAATAGACCGCGCGAAGGGATGATCGTATATGGAACTGATGTACAGAATGAATGGAAATTATCAGCTGCCGAATCTGGCACCGCCCGCACCAATCCGAATCGGAAAGTATGGCATGTTGCGGAAGACGTTTCTGAAGAATGAACGAAAGGGCTCCTACGCCCATCTGCTGCTGTCGGAGCAGTTGAATTCGCATCTGGCGGAAATTGATCAGACGGCGCAAGAGCAAGTTGAATGGACAATGGCGCGGTTGTTGGAACGACATCCAGCCCCGGATAAAGCGGCTCATCCATTGGACTGGACAAGCCATATGAACGGCCTGAAGCAACAAGCGGAGGAATTGGTTTTGAGTGAACTTATCTATAGCTAAATAAGCATGGACGGAAAACGGAAGGCTGCGGCCTTCCGTTTTCTCATAGTCGAAACCATGACGCATTTTAGCATGTCACGCCTTTGCGCTGCCCCGGTGTAAGCAGAGGATGTTGGGCAAAAGCCGTCCCCTCTCTTTCCCGGCAGGTGCTTTCAGGGCAACGTGCAACGTTGCAGCAAGCACTGAATTTGGCTGGCCACCAAATACGCTTGTTAGGGACTGCGACCCTAAGACCCCTATTTTCTCGCATCAATTGGCCTCTGATGGCAGCGATAGCAATTAACGATGATTCGATTTCCGAGGAACAGCTTGTTCCATCGAAAGGAGCATTTCTATGCGTGTACGAAAGATTAAAATCATGGTTCGCTTAAATGAGAAGGAACGAAATCACCTGGTTCGACAGGTGAAAAAGTCTGGCCTTTCTCAGGAGGCTTTAGTCCGCGCCCTGATTAACGGCTATATTCCAAAACCACTGCCTCCCCTTGACTACCACGCGCTGATCCGTGAGCTTCATGCCATCGGAAATAACCTGAACCAGTTGGCGGTGAAGGCTCATGCAACCGGGCGTCTGGACAGAGAAGTCTTTCAACAAGAAGCGGATCAATTGCGCCGCGCTGTGTTGCAGATTCAGAAGGCCGTAACAGAACCAGAGCGAAGGACTGATCAGTAGAGCTTCTACCGAGATTCGTCAAACGGAAGGAGCGAGATCCCGGTCTTGCCCTTCCTGAATTTTTGTAAATGGATTTACAGACGCTGTACTGTCAAGTATTGGAGCCATTCAAAGGAAGCTGACTGGTGGAGTTCAAGAGCGTTTTTTTGCGCGGGGAGGATAAGGCGTTTTTTGATCCGTGCGGCCAAGCAAATAATCGATGCTCGTTTGATGAAAATCGGCCAATGCAATTAAGAGCGCTGTCGGAATATCCAACTTCCCTCGTTCGTAATCGCTGTAGGTTCGCTGCTTGATGTTCAGATACTCGCACAGTTTCTCTTGTGATAAATCCTTATCTTCACGCATGTTCCGTATTCGTTCATAGACCACAGGTACTCACCTCAAGATGAGTATAGTTCAGTGGATAATCCACTCTTTACTTTCAGTGTGTTATACACTAGAATTTCTTGTATGCGCCCTTTTTATACAGGAAAATCCTTTTGGAGTAAGAGCGAGTTGGGGCGAAGCGCCTGCCTTGCGGAAGCTGAGCATCGGCTGCTTTACTCGGTAGGATTTGAACGCTCTTCAAAAAAAAACGGTTTTTCGGATAAGGACAAAGGTGATGATTGCAACGCATTCTACGAAAATGGCAGTCCTGACTGTCCTTTATCTGAAACGGGAACGGTTGGGGCTGAGCTATGAAGATACGCTTGCCTTGGCGGACGAAATTGCGCGATACATTTTGAATTTTCAGCGAATCGAAGCGGAGGTCATTTTGGAAGCCAGTACAACACTATGGAACAAGGGCGGACGCAGAGCGCTCGGCCAATTATCGGTGCAGCAATTGCTGGACATTATGGAGGCCGCTCAGCATGCGAGCGTAGACCAGCCTTTTGTGGATGAGCTGTACAAGGAGCTGCGACGCAAGCTAACGCAAGAACAGGGTTGAATAGCAGGGGAACCTGTAAATAGCCATGTGCGCTCCTTGTTCGGCCGACCAGCTACGGTCTGCAAAAGGGGGCTACGTAACGAGGCGGCATGACCTGTAATCCGAAGGAGGACACTCACAGCATCATGAAAGGAGCAAACGAACTTCTAAAACATATTGAATGCGTCCGCAGAGAACTGAATGAGCAAGCGCTTCGCTTTGGCCTTCAAAGCCATGCGGTGCTTGAAAAATCAAGAGAATTGGATAAGCTACTGAATGCCTATCAATCTACAGAATCGGGGGCGCACATGGATTCAAACCGGAGATCGCTATAATTTTTAGGGTGATTGCTACAGAGGTGCCCGATTCGGGTTCCAAAATGAAACGGTTAGTAGAAGGCTCCAATCAGGATGCCCTTCGACTAACCGTTTTATTTTGAGAGGAGAGCGAGAACATGAAGCCGCCCGTTTTTCACGACTCCGAGCATGAAGCCTTCTACTACCGGATGTTAACTGAGCATCGCTGTACCGACAGCTACCATCGAGCATTGTTTTACACACTGGGCTTGTCGAAAGATACCCGCGCCCATATTCAAGAATTGTTCGACTTTTCCGATGGCGGCATCAAGCCGGAAGGACTATCTGTTTCCTGGCAAACCGGAGGTTCCATCCGTATTTGTCGATTGGCGTTCAATCTTTGGAATGGTTGGAGCCAGATCGGAGAGGAACGCTTTTCAACCCCGTATGAACTGTTTGATTGCGAAGCCGCTCCCTATTTCTTTGAAGCGATACGTCTGCGCTATCCGGAATATACTCGCCATCATGCTCCAGTCGTCAAGCCACATACCGAGCGTATCCGGTAATTGAAGTCAGCGGGATATGTGGAAGAAATGGATCGCCATGATCGGGGGGAGTGGATTATGAAGGAAGAACAGCAGCCTCTGCCGTCTGTTCCGGCGGAGGGGATCGAACAGAAACGGGATGGCAGCATTAACCCAACAGAAGACCACCCTATGCGCGAGATGCAGATGGGGAAAAGCTTGTATATCGTGCAATGTCACTATATCGGCAATGAAACGCTAGGCGATAAATCGAACGGCTTGTTTTGCGAACGTGGGAGGACGAAGCGTTCAGGATTCGATGAACCAGGAAGGGAATCCGCGAGATTCCCTTTTCTCATGGACGCTTGGCACACTACTTGCTGCTTCAGAAATCCAGTATACTGAAATCAGCCGATTTGTTGCTGGGAAAGGACGGAGGATGAAAAAACAACAGCAAACCCGAACTGCGATCTACTGTCGTTTGAGTCGGGACGATGAGCAGAGTGGCGAAAGCATGAGCATTGAAAATCAACGGATTTTGCTCCGGCGTTACGCGAAGGAGCAGGGCTTTGAAGTGGTTGAGGTTTACACGGACGACGGATGGAGTGGCACCAACTTTGATCGCCCCGACTTCCAACGAATGAAGCGAGACATTGAGAGCGGCGGCATTGATATTGTGCTGGTGAAGGATTTGAGCCGCTTGGGCCGCAATCAAATCGAGACGAGCCTGTGCATTCAGGTGTTCTTCCCGGAGCATCAAGTGCGGTTTATTGCCGTAAGCGAGAAAATTGACACTGCAAAAGGCGAAGACGACTTCATGGAACTGCGGAATCTGTTCAATGAATGGTTCGTCCGCGATACGAGCCGGAAGGTCAAGAGTGGCTATCGCCAGCGGGCGTTAAACGGCGATTACACGGGAGCCTTTGCCCCTTACGGCTACTGCAAGGATGAGCAGAACAAGCATAAGCTGGTTCCCGACGAACGTACGACCGCGATTGTGCAGCGTATTTTCCGGTTGGCGGTGGAGGGTCACAGTCCCTATAAAATCGGCAGATTGCTGCGGGAAGATCGGGTTTTAACGCCACGCGCCTACTTGGCAGAGCAGCATCAGCGTTACTTGAAAGTCGTCAATACCCGGCATCCGTATGATTGGGGCGCAACAACCGTCAAGGCCATTCTCCAGAACAAGGCGCATGGCATATGGTGAGCCATAAGGCAACCAAGCCCTCCTTCAAGAAAAAGCGAGTGGTCGCCGTACCCGAGGACGAATGGATTGAGGTTCGGAATACGCATGAGCCGCTGATTGACGAGGAACCCTTTGCTTTGGCGCAAAAGGTGATTCGTATGAAGAAGCGCCCGACCAAAGAGGGCGAGCATCAAATCTTCGCGGGATTACTGAAATGCTCGACCTGCGGCCAAGGCTTGTCCTTTGCTCGCGGCGGCAGCAGCAAGACCAGCGGCGGTAAAGGCGGACGCGGTAGCTTTGCCTGCAACCAGTCGAGAACGCGCGGCAAAGCGTATTGCAGCTTCCATTACATCAGCTATGTGGACATCTACGAGATTATATTGGCCGACATCCGGCGACATGCGCAGGCGGCCAAGGAGAAAGAAAGCACCTTTGCAGAGAAGCTTGCCACTCAGAGCCAGAACCAGCAGAAAAAGCAATGGCGTGAAGCCATGAAAGAGCGCGTCAGGTTGAACAGCCGGGAAAGCGAGTTGCAAACCATTCAGCGGAAGCTTTATGAGGACAATGCTTTAGGAAAAATCACGGACGAGCAGTATACGGCGTTGTCGCGAGATTTTACAGAAGAGCAAGCTCAACTGAAGGAGCGGCTCAAGCTGCTGGAAGAACAGCTTAACCAGGCAGAGAGCAAGCAGGAAAACACGACTCGATTTTTGGAACTGGTACGCGAGTACACGGATATGAAGGAATTAACAAAGCCTATTTTGAATGAACTGATTGACAAGGTTGTTGTGTATGATGCTGAGAAGATAAACAGCAAGCGCGTACAGCGCATTGATATTTATTACCGATTCGTCGGTCTAATTTCGTAAACGACTGAGGTTGTTACCTCGTTCAAAATAGACTACTCCTTTGTTTAGTACAAACCGGCCTGCCGCCAGAACGGCGTTCCCCCCTGCCCTTGACTTTCGCCGCGTCAGGAGTTCCATCGCCATTCCTCAATGTTGTCGGTTACCGGCCATCCGTGTCCGTGCGGATGAATCTTCTGCTTGCCGATATCGAGGCCCAGCTTCACCAGATACAAGTGGTCCAGGTTCACGAGCCAGGCCCAAGGCGCATCCCCCTGCGCGCTCAAGCCGGTTTGGCCGTCCCACTGGGCTTTTTTCCACAGATTCCAGGCGTCTTTCTCATGGATCGCCTTCAAAGCCTGACTCATGTAAGCCTCAACGGCCGGTTTGTGGTAAAATCCGGGATTGTAATAATCGACGCCGCTGAACTTGCTGCTGTACACATTGTACATTTCCACCGGATCGTGGCTTCCCCAGCCGAAGAGAACCGCATTCGCATGCATTTGCTTGCCAATGTCATCCCAGCTTTTCCCTTCCACCTTGACTTGAATGCCAAGCGGCTTGAGCCAATCGGCTGCGGCGAGAGCAAGTGACTGGCGGGTGACGTCGCTTGACGGGTAGATGAGGGTAAACTCGGCCTTCAGAGCGCCTTTCTCCACGATGCCGTCGCCGTTCGTATCCTTCCATCCGTCGTCCGCAAGCAGCTGCTTCGCCGCATTCATATCGCCGTCTTGAATGACGGCCTCGGCATTAAACCAGGGCAGCCCGTCATTAATCGTATACGCGGGCGTGCCGTGTCCCTCCAAGACGCCTTGAACCAGCGCCTTGCGGTCCAGCGCCAGATTGATCGCCTTGCGGATCGACAATTCCGCGGTGACATCGTTGCCGACCGGATATCCTTCTTTCGTTTGGCCGCCCGATTTTACGTAGGGAAACATGATTCCGCGGTTGTCCACCGTATGTATAGCTTCAAGCTGCATGCCGCTCACCTGCTGTTTGCTGAACGCCGCAGGGATAGCCGCCATATCGACCGTTCCGGCTTTGGCGGCGGCGAAAGCCGCATCCTCGGCAAGAAACAGGAATGTGATTTTCTTGAAGTAGGGCTTCGTCCCGTAATATTCGGGATTCGGCTCGACGATCAGCTGCTTCCCTTGATCCCATTGCACCAGCTTATAAGGGCCGGAGCCGACCGGTTTTTTGGCATAATCGCTGCCGTGCGCATGCTTCGGAACGATACCTGTGCTCACAAGCATCTGGGCGAAGGTCGATTGCGGTTCCTTCAATGAAAACTTGACCGTATGCTCGTCCGCCGCCGCCACATCCTTGACATTGCTTAAATCGATGGCAGAGCCGCTTGCGGCTGCGGTTTGGAACGTATACTGAACGTCGGCGGCCGTTAACGGATGCCCGTCGGAAAATTTGACATCCTTCCGCAGCTTCACTGTCCAGTCCAGACCGTCCCCGCTGACCTCATAGCCCGTTGCAAGATCGTTGACGATCTTCAAGCTGCTGTCGCGCTTGAGCAGCGTGCTTTGAAACAACGGAGATCCGTAGCGCCCCCATCCCGTTGTCGGATCGAAGCCTCCCTCCGGCTCGCCGCCTATCGCAAGAACAAGCTCCTCCTTCGGGGCGGCCGCCTGCTCGGTCTTGGCCCGGGTGCAGCCGCTGATGCAAAGCGCTGCCACTAACAGCATCATTAGCGTCCATCGTAAACACATTTTCAAACTCAAACACTCCTTCGAATTAAGTTGTTAACGTGTGCAGTAGCACGATTCAGGTATATAGTAGCACTTGCATAGCGTAGCACATGAAACCAATTTCTGTCACTACAATTGTGCTATTATTTTTAAACTTTGTGTTACAACAACCGCTGCTCTGCCTCTTCTCCGCTTGTTCGTAAAAAAGGTTTGAATAAACCTAAGAAATATTGTACTATTACTCGGTATTCAATAATTGAATCATGTGGAAATAGGTGCTCCGGACCGGTCGTTATGCCGGGCGGAGCTTAAAAGGGAAGTTCGGTGAAATGCCGACGCGGTCCCGCCACTGTAACAGAGGAGTCGAACGTCACCCGGCGCCACTAATCCTTCGGATTGGGAAGGCCGACGCAAGACGATGATTCTGGAGCCAGGAGACCTGCCTATTTTGACAGCACTGCTTTTACCTACGGGAGATAGGGAGGTGTTAAAGATGGCAGCCGCCGTACAAACAATCGGGAGGCATCTTTACCCTTGACTTTTACTGGGTAAAGATGCCTTTTTTGCATGGGAAAGCACCGCTTATGAAAACAAATGAACTGGAGGAATACCTATGAACCGAGCATTAAGCAGCAACCTGGGATATCCGCGAATCGGCGGCGGGCGCGAATGGAAAAAAGCGCTTGAGGCCTTCTGGGCCGGAAAGCTGCAGGAGACGGAGCTGGTCAGCCGCATGGAAGAAATACGGCTCAACCATCTTCGCACCCAGCAGGCGAGCGGTATCGACTTGATCCCTGTCAACGATTTCACCTTCTACGACCACATGCTGGATACGGCAGCGATGTTCGGGCTCGTGCCCGGCCGCTTCGGTTACGAAGGCGGCGAAGTGCCGCTGAGCGCCTATTTCGCGATGGCCCGCGGCAGCGAGGGCGCCCCGGCCTGCGAGATGACCAAATGGTTTAACACCAACTACCACTACATTGTGCCGGAGCTGAACGGCGCCGAGCCGCAGCTGACCGTGAACAAACCGCTCCTGGCCTACCGGGAAGCCAAACTCCGTCTCGGCATTGAAGGCAAGCCCGTCCTGATCGGGCCGTACACGTTCCTGAAGCTGTCCAAGGGCTACAAGACCGAGCACTTCGATAAGCTGCTGGAGCGGTTCGTGCCTTTGTATGCCCGCATATTGAGCGAGCTTGAGCAGGATGGCGCGCAATGGGTGCAGATCGACGAGCCGATTCTTGCGACCTCATTAACGGAAGCCGATATGGAGCGGGTCGCATTCGTTTACAAGAAGCTGCACGAAGCGGCCCCACGTCTTAAGCTGATGCTGCAAACGTACTTCGACGCCGTCGATCTGTATGAACACATCGCTGCGCTGCCGGTGCAAGGCATTGGCCTCGACTTCGCTCACGGGCTGGACAAAAACAGCGAGCATTTGCTGCAATATGGATTTCCTGCAGATAAGACGCTTGGCGTCGGCTTGATCGACGGACGAGGCATTTGGCGTTCCGATCTGGACGCGCGGCTCCGGCTGCTCCACACGTTGTCCCCGATCGTCCCGTATGAGAGAATGATGATCCAGCCAAGCTGCAGCCTGCTTCATGTTCCGGTCACGGCCGCACATGAAACGAAGCTGGAGCCTACGCTGCGGAACGCACTTGCGTTCGCAAACGAGAAGCTCGAGGAGCTCGTACTATTGACCCGAGCCGTGAACGAAGGTCCCGCGGCAATCGCAGCCGAGCTGGAACAAAGCCGTCAAGCGGTTCAGGAGCTCAACGCCTCCCCTTCCCGAAACAACGAACGGGTGCAGTCCGAAACGAGCCGGATCGCCCTCCAGCCGTCCGAGCGGAGCCGGCCCTTTGCGGAGCGGCGTGCCGTTCAGCAGAGCAAGTGGAACTTGCCGTTCCTGCCCACGACTACGATCGGCAGCTTCCCGCAGACGCTCGAAGTGAGACAGGCCCGGAAACATTGGAGAAGCGGCGAATGGAGCCAGGAGCAGTATGAAGCCTTTATCCGGGAACAAATTCGGACCTGGATCGCTTTGCAGGAGGAATTGGATCTGGATGTGCTCGTTCACGGTGAATTTGAACGGACGGATATGGTGGAATTTTTCGGCGAGAAACTGGACGGTTTTGCGTTCACGTCGAACGGCTGGGTACAGTCCTACGGCTCCCGCTGCGTGAAGCCGCCTGTCATATACGGCGACGTGGAATTCACAAAGCCGATGACGGTCGATGAAACCGTCTATGCGCAGAGCTTGACCGCTAAACCGGTCAAAGGCATGCTGACGGGCCCGATTACCATTCTGAACTGGTCCTTCGTCCGGGACGATATCCCGCGGGAGACGGTGGCCTATCAGATCGCTTTGGCGCTTCGCCGCGAAGTGGAAGCGCTCGAACGCGCCGGTGTGGAAATGATCCAGATGGACGAGCCTGCACTTCGCGAGGGGCTGCCGCTGAAGCGGGAAGATTGGCAGAAGTATCTGGAGTGGTCGGTGCTTGCCTTCCGGCTGGCTACATCGACGGTCAAGGATACGACGCAAATCCATACGCATATGTGCTACTGCGAGTTTCACGATATTATCGATTCGATCCGTGCCCTGGATGCGGACGTCATCTCCATCGAGACGTCCCGCAGCCACGGCGAATTGATGCACAGCTTCGAGGAGCACACCTACGATCACGGCATCGGTCTTGGCGTGTACGACATTCACAGTCCGAGAGTGCCTTCCGTGGATGAGATGGTGCGAATGATCGACCGCGCGCTTGCCGTGCTGGACCCCGAATTGTTCTGGATCAATCCGGACTGCGGACTCAAGACGAGAGGCGTTGACGAAACGATCGCAGCCCTCCGGAATATGGTCGCTGCCGCCAAACAGTACCGGGAACAAAGCTTAAAACCGGTCTGATACATGCTCCAGCGGGCTTAACGACTCGCAGGAAACATATCCGCCACACAACAACACAACGGCCGCTTTCCGATTATCGTCGGTAAAGCGGCCGCTCTATTCATTCGGGAAGCCGATGTTCACGACATCGGACAACCCGTCGGATGAAACGATAAAGACAGGTTTACGGCCGTATGCTGCGCAACAGTTCCTTGACCTGACCACTACCGGCCATCTCCCCGGGAACGACGCTCACGATGCAGCCATCGCTGTCGATCAGGATGGAGGTCGGCAGGCCGACGATCTGATAGCTCCGGGCCGCCTCTCCGCTCGGATCAAGCAGCACGGGAAAGGCCAGTCCTTGCCGCGAAGCGAACTCGCTCACCGTTCCTCTGGACTCCCCCACATTAACGGCCACGATCTCCACACCTGGCATCCCGGTGCGATAAGCTTCATTCATGCGCGGCATTTCGCTAACGCAAGGGCCGCACCAGGAAGCCCAAAAGTTCAGAAGAACGCCCTTCCCGCGATAATCGGACAGCTTGACGGCGCTTCCGTCCAGACCGATTATCGAGAAATCGGGTGCTTGTCCTCCAGGCCGAATCGTTCCGGCTTCGCGTGTACCCGATTGCACCAGCGCATAAACTGCCGCTGCCAAGATGAGCGTTACCGCCAGCAGGGCCATCCATTTTCGCCCAGCGGTCCCCATTCGCTTCCCTCCTTCCAGACTTCTGAGGCTTCCGCCTATCCAAAGCTTCGCACCGCCCTAGCGAAACCCGAACAGTTTGGCGAATACAGCCTGCAGGCCGTAAGAACCGTACGCTTGAATGAAGGATGCCGTCGTCCCTTCCTCCACGATCCGCCCCTCCTTCAGGAACACGACATGGTCAGCCGCCGCTTCCGCCACTTGAAGCTGGTGAGTCGAGAAGATGACCGCATGTCCTTCCTGCTTGGCATATCGGACCAGGTCTACGAAGGAATCCATCCAGTACGGGTCAAGACCGTTCGTCGGCTCATCCATAACCAGCAGCGGGGGCTTCGCAAGAAGCGCCTGCGCGAACAAGAGCCGCTGCCGCATCCCTTTGGAGAACGACGTGACGGGTTTGTTCTTCACATCAGCCAAGCCGACAAGGGTCAAGGTTTCGTGAACACGCGAAGGGGACACTTTCCTTAAGGAAGCCCAGAACGCTAACGTTTCCTCTGCGGACAACCCTTGGCCGAACAGGTAGTCATCCGGCATATACCCGATTTGCTCCGCATACGCTTTCCGGCTTTCTTTCCATGAAAGTCCGTTCACCTCAATCGTTCCATGCGTCGGCTGAAGAATGCCGACGATCATGCGCAGAATGGTGCTCTTGCCGGCTCCGTTTCCGCCGCATAGCGCAAGCACCTGTCCGCGGTCTACCTGCATATCCAGCGAATGAATAATCGGCTGACCGCCGATGTCCTTCTTCACGCCCTGCAGGTGCAGCACCGTGTCAGCCACGAGAACGCCCCCTCTCCCAGATCAGATGGGCGAAGCCCGCGGACACGGCAATCCAAATCAGGCAGAGCGCCAGAAACAACCACGTCCCCGCCGGTCTTCCGATCCAGCGCACCCACTCGTAGTACTCGGGACCGAGAGCGGACCCCCCACCCAGCTTTACGACGACGAACAGCCGCACCAGCTCGGCCGGATTCATCAGCGTCAGCGTCACCAGCAGCGGCTTGATCCATTGGAATGGCATCAGGCCAAGCACCGCGATCAGCAAGGTCGGCCAACCGACTACGGCAAAGAACCAAACCGCGACGCCCATCGTAAGCGCCTGCCAGCGATTTTGAGCCAAGGTGCCGAGCACGAGCGCAATCGCGAGGAACAGCAGCACCAGCCCGGAGGAAAACGCTAGGAAAAGTCCGAAGGTGTCCTCCTCCAGTCCTCTCCCTGTCAACGCACCGGCAACCCCCGTCAAACCGTAGCCGAAGGCGACAATGGTCAGCAGCACGACGGTTAATCCGATGTATTTGCCCAGAATAAACGAGAGTGTAGCGAGCGGGTAGGTCGACAGCAGCTGCCAGCTCCCTTCTTCCTTCTCTGCGGTGAGCGAGAACGAACCAAGAAGCAGCGTCATGAGCGGCAGCAGATACAAAATGAGGTTCAGCATCGACGAGGTGGCGCTGGAATACCCTTGTACGAAGCTTTGCGCGTTAATTAACAGCAGAGACAAGCTGAATAAAGTAAAAAGGGCCATAAACGAATAGGCCCACGGGTTCCTGAAGCCGACTTTCACTTCGCGAAGCGCGATATGCAGCACATTCATTTGCCATGCATCCCTTTGTCCCCGGCGCCCATGCTTCCGCCTGACTCCGAGTGGGCGTTCTTGTCATGATTTCCGCCCATATCCATCGAACCCTTGCCGCGCTCCCATGAATGCGTTCCCAGCCCTGCTGCGGACATCAATTTGCCTTTCTTTTGCCCGTCTATAAATTTCTGGGCCTCCGCCTTATCCTTGAATGCGTATATGCCGTAAGCCATCGGTGATTTAAATGAAGGGTCGTATACATAGGAAGCATCTTCGTATGGAATCCACTCTTTGTTGTTGTAATCCCGCACAAACTGGGCTCCGATGTTGGCCGTGCCGTTCTTCCGCTTCCACTCATTCATGCAGCCCAAATCGTCAAACTTGAACGTCTTTCCTTCCTTCGTCGTCAATTGTACGGCAAAGGCGTCGTCTTTGACCTGCATATTGCAAATTTCACACTTGTCGGTTTCTTCATCGATGGGAATCGCCTGATACTTGGCTTGTCCGCACCCGGATAACATAGCAATGACGAAGAGAACAGCGAGAACCGACCAAGCTTGTTTTTTCATGTTCGTTTTACCCCCAGATATAAAATTGTAAAGACGGAAAGAAACAGCAGCAGCAATCCGGCAGCAAGCGTGCCTGCCGAACCGGAAGAAGCATCTCCCGCTTCGCTGCGGATTTCAGGGTTCATTAAAGGCGCTTTATCGACGGACCATTCGGCTTTACCCGACGTATACATGCTTTCGAGGAAGAGCATGCCCGGTGATTGAAAAAATAATTGATAGGCGGGCGTAGCCGACGTCAGCCGCTGAAAAAAAGGATTGATCGCATAAGAAAGCTCGCTGGAACCGTCGCCGTTCGTATCGATGCCGCGAAACGCTTCCCAGTAGTTTCCAGAGAACGCGTTGAGCTTGCTCTCGCTCGCTTCCGCCTCAATGACATTGCGGGTGAAGCGATTCGACACAAAGCGGTTCCCTTCGGATTCCAGAAACTGGACGCCAACGAAGTTTTGCACGACCTCGTTGTTCCGGAACTCGTTGCGGTGCGATTGCTCGATATAAAGTCCGACCCGGTTCCCTTCGACTTTATTGTTAAATATGCGCGACGATTGCACATCATAAAAGAGCAGGCCCTGCGAATTGACGCTTTCGCTTTGCTTGAAGAACTTGTTGCCCGTCACTTCGACATCCTTCACGCCCATGATCATCGCGCCCGTCACGTTATACGAGCCTACGTTGTCTCGCATGACCGTTCCGTCGATATACATGCAATGAAGGCCGTATCTGGAGTGCTCGATCCGGTTGCGTTCTACTTGAATGCGATGACTGTTTTCCATATAAATGCCATCGTTCATACTGGAAATGTAATTGTCGACAATCCGGTTGTCATGGGAATTGAAAAGATCGATGCCGTTCCGCTTATCCGACAGCTTGACAGCCGGCTGACCCGGACTATCCATCCAACGGATCGCGGTATGGCGAATTTCATTGCGCCCGCCGTCGCGCAATACGATGCCGTAGGAACGCGTACGGATGTCGAGCGATTCCAATACGGCACCGCTCGCCGTCACAAGAACCGCAGCCGTTTCTTCCCGCCCTTCCTGAACAATTTGCAAGCCTTGCACATGTACGCCGTCGGCACGGATCTGAACGGCGGATTGGTTCGCGCCGTTTCTAAGCCGGACGTTGCCTTCCGCTTGAATCCGGATCGGCTTGTCAATCGTTATCGCGCCTTCATACTCGGCGGACTTCAGTGTAAGCGTGCCTCCCTTCGGCGTGCGATTGATCAACTGCTGAAGGTTCAGGTACGCGCCGTTATCGGCCGCTAGAGCCGTCTCCCCTCCGGACAGGCACACACCGAGAGCTACGGCTATGCCAACTATCGCCCACTGCCTGATCAACAACCCGCGCATCATAACACCACAAGCGGCTTGTACGGGCTCAGGGGCAGCAGATCTCCTGGAGCAAGCTGCCGATTGACCGTATTCGCTACAAACTTGTCCAACGTTGTCCCGCTTCCGCCTGTCCTTGCTTCCGGTATACCGGGCAGGCCGCTGTTCCCCAGCTTGCGAATCTCAAACTGCACGTTCGCTCCCTCCTCCTTCGCCATTCCTTAGATGGACCGCGTCCCTACTTACTTGTTGCGAGACGGGAACGGGCCTCGTTCCTTTCCATGGCACATTTTTAATTTTACTTATTCCCCCAGAGATTCCTATGACTCGAACGGGCTATTATTATTACGGAAAATTGAACTCTTGCCATGCATGAAATGCGGGGGCTTGACAGGTAGGATTATAATAAAAGAATTAGATGAAGCTGGAGGTGCCACATTTGAACACGCAGAACGTATCCAGCGGTATCATATCCGCTCTAATGGCTTATACAGGGGGCCTCATTCTTGTGATTGATACGGCGAACGCCGCAGGCTTCAGCAGGCCTGTGCTCATTTCCTGGATTTGTGCCGTTTACATCATCGGCGGCCTATTGAATCTTGCTTTGGCGCTGATGTACAAAATTCCAATCGCCGGCTGCCATTCCATTACAGCGATAGCCTTTTTAAGCACGGCTGTTTCCGGGTTCTCCTTATCCGAACTGGCAGGGAGCTACATATTGGCGGGAGTCGTCGTTGCGCTGGTCGGGTTGTCCGGCCTGTTCGACAAGTGGCTCCGTTACATTCCGAAACCGATGCTGGACGCCATGCTGGCGGGATTGGTCCTGAACTATATCGTCAAAATGGTTCCCGCCCTCAAGCAAGCTCCGCTTATTGGCGGGTTAGCCGTATTCGGATTTTTGATCATGCCGAAAATATCCAAGAAAATCCCGCCGATCATCGGGGTACTGGTTTTCGGCATCATAGGACTTGCGGTCAGCGGCTCCTTGCCGCCGATGAAAGAAGCGGTATTCGCATGGCCGCAAACGGTAATGCCTACCTTTACCGCGCATGCTTTCATCTCGATCACGATACCGGTCGCCGTACTGATTCTAAGCAACGATATTGCCGTAGCCCTTGCCGCGCTCCGAAAAAATGGCTTCGAGCTGCCCGTCAACCGGATCTTGGTCATTTCGGGCTTGGCCACTTCCTTCGTCGGTTTATTCGGCGGACATGCTGCCACCGTTGGAGGGATGATGAGCGCCATCTGCAGCCAGGACGAATCGGGCCCCAAACACAAACGTTACTGGGCGGGTGTCGTTTCAGGAAGCCTGGTGCTTGTGTTTGGCCTGTTCGCGTGGTGGGCCGTTTCTTTTATTGAGGTGCTGCCGCTTTCTTTTATTACCATTATCGCGGGATTTACGTTGATCGGGGTGTTGATGAACAGCCTGCAATCCGCTTTTTCGGAATCCACCTACCGCTATTCCACCGTGTTTGCGTTTGCGATCGCTGTGTCCAACGTGACCTTTCTTGGGATTGCTGCGCCCGTCTGGTCCCTGGTCATCGGCGTGCTTTCGGCCAAAATATTAAGAGAAGGCATCGATCATCGGGTTGCGGAAAAAGCCTTGGAAGGAAATTGAAGCAGCGAGCGAGTGCCGCCATACAAAAAAGAGGATGCCGCTGTTGCCGTTGGCATCCTCTTTCGCACCTGCATGCAGGTCTATTATCGTTTTACGGAAAGATGAGGGTCAATTACAAACTTTTTGGAAGCGCCTTTATCGAATTCCGAATAAGCGGCAGGCGCTTGGTCGAGCGAGATCAAAGTAGCGTTGACCGCTTTGGCGATTTGGGCTTTTCCGCTCAGGATGGACGTCATCAATTCCCGGTGATACTGCATGACCGGCGTTTGTCCGGTTACAAACGTATGGGATTTGGCCCAGCCCAAGCCGAATCGGATTTTTAAGGTCCCGATTTTGGCATCTTCATCGACAGCGCCCGGGTCACCGGTTACATAGAGTCCGGGAATGCCAAGCCTTCCCCCCGCACGTGTAACCTCCATAATCGAATTTAATACGGTAGCAGGCGCTTCGCCATGCGCGTGGCCATGGCCGTGCGCTTCGAATCCTACGCAGTCGATCGCGCAATCCACTTCAGGCTCCCCTAGAATTTGGTCAATTTGCTCAGCCAGGTTCGCATGCTCGCGCAAATTAACCGTTTCGCACCCAAAGCTCTTGGCCTGCGCTAATCTTTCGCTGTTCAGGTCGCCTACGATGACAACAGCTGCGCCAAGCAGCTGGGCGGAGTGGGCCGCAGCCAAACCGACCGGACCGGCACCCGCGACATAAACGGTAGATCCCGGCTTGACACCGGCGCTTACTGCGCCATGATATCCCGTCGGGAATATATCCGACAGCATGGTCAAATCGAGAATTTTTTCCATAGCACGGTCTTTGTCCGGAAATTTAAGCAGTTGGAAGTCCGCGTAAGGAACCATGACGTACTCCGACTGGCCGCCGACCCAGCCTCCCATATCCACGTAGCCGTAGGCCGAGCCCGGACGGTCCGGATTCACATTCGAGCATACATTCGTGTTGCGTTCTTTGCAGTTCCGGCACCGGCCGCAAGCAATATTAAAGGGAACGGAAACAAGATCGCCCTTCTTAATAAACTCGACATCGCGTCCGACTTCGATGACTTCTCCGGTAATCTCATGCCCTAATACCAAGCCGCTTGGAGCGGTTGTACGGCCTCTCACCATATGCTGGTCACTGCCGCAAATATTAGTCGTGATCACCTTCAGAATGACGCCATGCTCACATTTCCTGCCGACGTTCAACGGGTTGACACCCGGTCCGTCCCGCAAAATCAATTCGGGATAACTGATATCCCGAACCTCCACTTCTCCTGGTCCAACGTAAACAACTGCGCGATTTCCTGCCATGAACATCTCTCCTTCTGTAACCGTTTACACAAATTAACCGGAAGTATGTGAAATTATGTAAGTAGTTCGGCAGATTCATCATACCATGTTTGAGTAAAGTAACTCAAGCCTTCGTGTGCAATTCGACCGGCCACAGCATGAATTGCCGCATCAGCTCGACGAGCGCCTGATGCTCGATCCTCGTTTTTCGGAAAATCAGGCTGATTTCCCGTCTGATCGGGCGGTTCAGATGAAGCGGCAGCACCACGAGCTTGCCTGCTTCGACATCTTGATCCACGACGATGGAAGGCAGAAAGGCGATGCCGTTACCGGCCATCACCATCCGTTTCACCGCATCGAAATGGTTCAATTCCATGGAGATGCGGATCGGCAGGCCGTGCTCCCGAAACAAATTATGGATCATATAGGAGGAATTGGATTCCCTCTCGCTGATCAGCAGCGGTTCGTTCTTCAGGTCGTAAAGATGGAGGCTGGGGCATTGGGCGAGCGGATGCTTCGGCGCAGCAACAAGCCGGAATGGATAGGCGCAGATCGGAAGGCTGACCATGTCCGGATGCTCCAGGTATCCGGCGATAAATCCGACGTAGGCGACCTCGTCAAACAACATTTCCATCACTTCGCGCGTGCTCCCGATGTGCAGCGGCATATCCCATTCCGGCCGCTTGCGGATAAAATCGCCAATCAGCGGAGGTAAAAAGTAAGTCATGATGGTCGGGGTTCCTGCCACAGGCAGCCGCACTTTCGGGCTGCTCTGAGCATCGGCCAGACGTTCCAGGCCATCCTTGAGCACGCGCAGCGATCTTCGGGCGCACTCGTAGAACGCTTTGCCCTCGGCGGTTACGGTCAGCTTGTTGCCTGCCCGGCTAACTAAAGGTACGCCAAGCTCATCCTCCAGCGCCTTGATCCGCATCGTGACAGCGGGCTGCGATACGCCGAGCTCCCCGGCCGCCCGGCTTAAGCTGCTGTGTTCTATCAACTGGCCGAGCACATCCAGGTGGAATACGTTCATTCGGCACCCCCCGCTATTTCCGCAGCTTCCCGCAAGGCAAACTCCATAAAGGCTTGGGAAGCCTGTGCATGATTCGAGGCTTCGCTTCGGGAGACCATAAACAAGGAAGAGCGGATATCCGGCGGCGGCGCCATCCGCAGACTGACCAAATCCCCGCTCTCCAGCTCTTCAGCAACGGTGAGACCAGGCAGGAAAGCGATAGCGCCGAACGGCTGCAAATATCGTTTCAGCGTTTCCGGATGGTCGAATTCCATGTGAACCCGGAGAACAAGACGGTGCCGAGCAAACCATTGCTCCAGAAGGCTCCATGGCTCCGAACGCGTATCGAACCCCAATATGGGGCATGACGCCGCGTCTTCCGGACCGATCGCCTCAAGCCGGGTTAAAGGATGTCCCTTGGGCACTACCGGGATGACCGGATCGCGGAGCAGCGGATAACGGACGAGGCCCTTCTCCTGCGGCTGCTCCTGAACCATGCCGATGTCCGCCTTCCCTTGCGTGACCAAACTGAGTACCTGGGAATTGGAGCAAGCCGACAACTTCAGCCTTACCTTCGGAAACTTCTTAGCGAACCTCCTGATCATGTCCGGCAGCATGTAGCTGGTGAAGAACGGCGTCGCAGCGATATTCAGATGCCCTGCATGGGCCATGCCCCTGGCATGAATCCGGCTCCGTCCTTCTTCGATGAGATCCATAAACCGTTCCACGTATGCGACGAACGCCGCTCCTGCATCCGTGAGTTCAATCCGCCGGCCCGTTCGGACAAACAACGGGACACCGACCTCATCCTCCAAGGCTTTGATTCTTCCGGTGACGGTAGACACCGATAAATACATGTCTTCTGCAGTTTTGCTGATGCTCCCTGATGTGACAACCCGTTGAAACGTCTTCAACAAATCGATTTCTAACGGCGGCACCCTCATTCGAATTCTCCCTTGCTTCAATCGCTTTATGCCCATTCTAACAGCGCGCTCCCTGCCATAAACAAAGCTGTGCCGCCATGCGGAACAAGTTTCGATTTTTTGTCACATAACGGCAGATTGAATCAAGGAAGGCGGTTTGCGGAAATGGACGGCTTCAATTGTTCCCAAGTGAGTACGGAAGCGTACTTGGCGTCCAGATCATACAAATTATTTTCATGTGCAAATCGGGAGCGGTCAAAACAACCGTCCTCCATAACGAAGCATGGAAACCCGTTGGAAAATCCGTCAACGGCTGTCGCCCGCACACAACCGGAGGTGGAGCCTCCGCATAAGACAAGGGCATCCACCTGCTGCCTGATGAGATAGCTCAGCAAGGGGGTGTGGAAGAAGGCGCTTGCTTTGGTCTTCGGCATCACCCATTCGCGGTCGAGCGGTCGGATGTCTTCCGCGAATTGATTAAATAATTCGTGAGCTTCATGCGTGACCGACTTAGGCTTTGTCGCCGTCCCCGCATAAGTCCCTTGCCGCAGGTCCATAACCGTATAGACGACCGGAAGCTGAAGTTCGCGAAACCGCCCGGCGGCCTGCCGGATCGCGGACATCGCCTCCCACGCCGCTTCTCCGCAGGAAGTCCGGTATTCTTGAGTCGCCTGCTCCAAAGGTAACGGTCTGGAACCCGTAAAACCGTACGTGCAGTCAATGATCAACAACGCGGGTCTGGAACCCATCGTTTGACGGGTATGGTAACCTAGCTGCTCATAGGTTCCCCGCTCTGCCTCCGGAAGTCGTTCCACCCATGATTTCATCATATACTTTTATTCTCCGTTAAGTTGGGTGCGCGCCGACTTAAATACTTGGAGACCAACACCGACGACGCAGCGATAATCCCGATAATATCCATATAAGCTTGAGGGAAAATCATCATGACTCCCGCTACGAAAATGACTAAACGCTCAAACCCGTTCAGATTTTTCAGGAGCCAGCCCTCCACTGCAGCAGCCAAGGAAGCGATGCCAATCGCGGAAGTCAAGACCGCAACGAGAATCGTACCGATGGTTCCTTCCATGAGCAATCCGGGCTGATACACAAACATAAACGGCATAATAAATGCGACCAAGGCGAGTTTGCAAGCCGCCCAGCCGATCTTGTTCGGGTCCGCTTGGGCGATGCTGCCTGCGGCGATACATGCGGTTGCTACAGGCGGAGAAATACACGAAAGCACAGAATAATACACGATAAACAGATGCGCAGACATGACGCTGACACCCAAATTAATTAAGAGAGGCGCGGCAAGCGCCGCCGTCAAGATGTACGAAGTGGACGTCGGCAAGCCCATTCCGAAAATAATACACATGATCGCTGTGGCTACCAGTGACAAGAATATATCTCCGAACGTAAACTCGAAGATCATCGTTCCGAATTTGGAGGCCAGCCCGGTCAGCATAATTTCATCGATAAACATGCCCGCCGCCGCACAAGCCAAGGTGACGGGAATGACGCGTATGAGCGTTTCTTCGCACGCTTCGATGATTTTGCGCAGGCCGATTCTTCGCTGCGGATTAAACCAGCTCATGACAATGATCAGAGCGCAAGCCAAAATGGCGACGTATGGCGCGGTGTATCCCTGCTCGATTCCCCATATCAGGAATAAGATAGGCAGCAGATGCATCCAGCCTTCTTTCATCACTTCCTTAAATTTAGGGACACTGTCCATGGTGGGCATATTTAATTTTTTCGAACGGAAATGGACCTGCAGAAAGATCCCCATATAATACAATACCGCCGGTATGATGGCCGCAATCATAATGTCGCTGTAGGGAATGCCGGCATATTCCGCCATCAGGAATGCCGCGGAACCCATAATCGGCGGAGCAATACTTCCTCCGGCCGAGGCCGCAGACTCTACGGCGCCTGCATAAACCGGATTGTATCCGATACGCTTCATGATCGGAATATTGACGGAGCCGGTTGTCAATACATCCGCCGTCGGACTGCCGGAGATCATGCCGAACATCCCGGCGGAAATAACGCCGACTTTGGCCGGTCCTCCGACAGAACGGCCGGAGAGCATGGCAGCAAATTTAAAGAAGAAGTCTCCCCCGCCGGCTTGCGTGTAGAAGGCGCCAAACAGGACGAACATAAACACGTAAGTGGCCGCAACGCCAATCGTGGTTCCAAATATACCGTTAACGGTGTAAACCATATCGTCCAAATAATGATTTAACGTAATCAGCCGGTGTGAATAAGCTCCGGGAATTAAATGGCCAAAAGCGGTGTAGGCCATAAAGACGAGCACGATAATCGTCAAGGAGGAGCCCAGTGTGCGGCGTGTCGCTTCAAGCGTCAGTACCACAAGAACAATCCCTACAAACGTTTCGAGCGAAGTCAATTCGTTGAATAACGGGATTCTTTGTAAATATTCCGGCGTGTTCACCATAAAGAAAATCCATATGGCGAATGAGAGCAAGGAATAAATGATATCCCACCATGTCGGAAGATCATTTCTTACATTCTTCCTGGAACTGTATAACAAGAACGTGATCCCCAGTACAAAAGGGTAAAAGATTGCCGCATATTGAAACAAATCCATATTCCCGATCGCACCGAGCCAAATTTCAAAAATCGATAAGGCCAAGGCAAAACCAATAATGACGATGCGGAATAGGCCCTGGGGTCTTCGCAAAGCCCCTTCCCGAAACCACTCCTTGAACCCGGAGCCTGGTGCTTCTGTATGTTCATTCGTCAAGTTGAATACCACCTTTCCATCTTGTTAGGACTTCAGCGATTTCTACTCGTAGAGGTTCATTATTTTTTCAGAGCACCGACATCCTCAAATAAGGCCTTGGCTCCGGGCGCTAACGGAACGGACCCGGTATCCGCCAGCTTTTGCGCGGATATCTCTTTCATGGCCGGGTGCAATTCCCGGAGGATGGCGACATTGTCAACTAGAGCTTTCGCCATTTTGTATTGATCTTGTACGCTTGCTTTCTTACTTACGAGAATAACGGCGCTCAGCGTTACCGTATTCACATCTTCTTTCTGCCATTTATAAGTACCCTTCGGCACAACAATATCATTCAGCTCCCATACTTTCTTCAGGGCGTCCTTGGATTTTTGATCGAGGCTCCACTGGACAAGCTCGGTATTGACGGCTGTTTCCTCCACTTTCGAATCCGGCGCAAATACGAAGTCGATGGAAATGTCCATCCGGTTGTTCTGCATAGCCTCAAACCGCTGCGCGCTTCCTGTCCAGGTTAAAGACCCGCCCCACTGCTTCAAGGTCGCCTCCGTAATGCCGTTGACCTCAAGCAGTGTATTCGCCCCCAGGGAATTCATATTTCCTTTCTGGTTAATGGCGATTCTTGCGGGAGCTTTCTTGGCGGAAATATCCGCTAAACCGGTTAAACCGTACTTATCTGCAAAATCTTTGCGGACCGTGACTTGAAGAACAGCGTTGTCATAGATCGTAGCAAGCGCCATCAGGTTTTCATATTTCTTGTTGAAGGGAGCGATACCGTTTTTGGCAGCCGTCACTTCAATAGCTTGCACGATGCCTAATTCGACTTGCCCCTCGTCAATGAGCTTGATATTCCCCGCGCCGCTGCCCGGTTCATAGGTGGCTGCCGAGCCCGGATAAGAAGTCGAGAACGACTTGGAAATCACTTGCCCCATACCCGACCAAAAACCGCCGACCGACCCTCCTGCAAGCGTAACCGTCATCGGATTTTTATTGTTTTTGTCAATTTGAAGATCGGCCTTTGGCTCAGCGGCTCCGGCTGCAGCGGAAGCCCCGGATGCGCCGGAAGCAGCAGCCGGCTGGCTGGCGGCGGCTTTCTCGGACGGGGCGCCGGAACAGGCGGCCATCCCGATGGATAAGGCGAACGACAGTAAGGTAAGCGGCAGTTGCTTCCATTTTGTTTGTTTCATAATTTTCATCTCCCTTAGAAATTGTTTGTAATCGCTTACAAATCGTTTCTTTAAGAAGTGCCGATGAAGACATCAACGAGTAACGATCGCTAATCCTGACTACTTCAGCGGCACCTGGTGGCTTAACACGATTTCCTTTTTTTCCTGGGACGACTTCAGTGCGGCTAAACAAATTTCCAAGTTCGCCAGCCCCCATCTTCCGTCATGAACAGGGCGCTTCCCTTGAATCACCGCCTCATAAAATTCCTCAACGACCTTATCACGCCCATTCACATCTTGCGGAAGCTTAAGATGCTCGACTCCCTCTTCGCCATACACCATCAGACCTTCCGGCGTTTGCCGAATGTCGCCCCGTTCCCCGCTGACGATGGTTAGACCGAAAAAGGGCTGCTGCACATCACGGTCCGCATATTTCATGGACGACTTGCCGTTGTAACCGGAGCGGCTGCTCTTTAACGCCTGCTCTTGGCTCGAGCTCATGGCCCGTATCGTTTTGCGATTGGACGCATAAGCTCCGGCTGTCACCCGCTCACCCCATTCTCCAATGTTCGAAGTCCATTCCGTCGTATGGAAATGATCGTATCCGTTATACACGGCGGTTGCGGAAGCGCCGTCTTCAAAATCGAAAAAAACAACATGGCTGCCTTCCGTCGGCCTCTTGGGGTCCCAAGCGCCGGCAGACGCCCGAATGCTTCTGACCTTGCCCCCGCCCAGCAAACGGATGATATCGAACTGATGGGCGCCTTGCCGGAAAGTCACCCCGCCGCCCAATTCCGTTCGGAGCTCCTCACGCAGGCGAGGCCTATACATCCAATCGGTGTAGCACCACGTATGGGCCATTGTGAACTTCCCGATGATCCCGCTTTCAAGCACTTCTCTCATCTTTAAAATAGGAGGGTCAAAACTGTGCGAATGGCCGACCACCATCGTCACCCCGCCCGCTTCTGCCGCCGTTACCATCCGGAGCGCTTCTTCCAGCGAAGTGGCGATCGGTTTTTCCAAAATGATGTGCTTCTTCGCAGAGGCGGCGAGCAGGACATGTTCCGTATGAAATGGTGTCGGTGTAGCAATGTAAACGGCGTCCACCTCGGGCGAGAGGCACATCCGCTCCACACTAGGATAAGTCTCCGCAGCAAAATCGGCATGAAATTGGCGAAGCTGTTCCTCATCCAGGGAAGCGGCGGCGGTAATGCGTATCCCCGGATGTTTAAGGAAAGCGGGAAGCATCGCTTTCGTTGCGGTCCCGAGTCCGGCGATCCCTACACGGATCACCGGACGCTGCGGTCCCGGTTCGGAAATCATAGGCTATTCCTCCGTCTCGGTCGTAATCATACGTTTCACTTCCACCACTTCCCCTCTCCAGCCGCAAGCGTGGCACCAGCAGAAATAAACCGTATGATGAGAGCTCCAATATTCAATGATGATGCTGCTGGGATCGTGCATCGAATGGCCGCATCCGTTGCAAAATTTGACCTTATCCGGTCCCTTGGCTGGTTCGCTCATATTAATGGACTCCTACCCGTTCGAATAAGGCGATTAAATCTTGGGCAACCGGGCAATATTTCGTCTGAAACCGCTGCGTAATACTGGCGAAGCCTTCGCTGAAATGGTGCTTTTTACGCTCAAGCGGCAGTTCAATGAACTGATTGGCGGCAGGATCGCGGAACACATTGATCGGCTCCTCCCCCTTCGCAACCTTGGCGATCTGCTCCTTCAGCATCTGTCTGAATAGAATGATGCCTTTATCCGTCGTGCCCAGCTTCTCATTGGTACGATCGGCAACCGCACCCTGCGTAATCCAGCACATAATGTCCTGTCCGTCAATGTAATCGGTAATAAACGCTCCGTTCTGATCCTTATAAGGCACTTCGTAGACACAGACCTCTTTCAGATTGTCGGGAATTTCTACGTCCGGTCCCGGCACATAAGCGTTATACCAAACGTGCCATGTATGGTGATCGTCAATCGGCACCCGCATTTGGAAGGCGTAAGTGCCAAGTCCGCCGCTGCCGACAGCCAGCATATAAGGGAACACGACCGGATGGCCTACTTTCCAATCATCGCTGTCTTCCGTTTGACCGTGAAGCAGCCTGCGTTTAACGATACCGTATTGGAACCGGTCAAATTCGATTTTCAAATGCTTGCGTTGAAAAGCTACTTCCTGCTTGGACCCGTTTTGTGTCGTAATGTATTCATGGTAGTGCCCATGCAGCCATTCCGTGTGAACCGGATCCATCGAATTTTCCATGATCTGCAGCCAGTTCACCGGCAGCACCGCCTGACCGATGACGCGAATCGCGTTGTCGACGACGAACCCGTCAAATCGGGGCAGCAGCGGAGCAGGCTCCGGACCCATGTAACCAAAGATCAGTCCGCCCATCTCTTGAACTTTATAGGCAGCGATTTTTATGCGGTCTTTAAAGGTGCTGTGCTCCGGCTCATTAGGCTGTTCGGTACATTGTCCGCTGGAGTTAAAGCACCATCCGTGATACTGGCAGCGGAGCCCGTCTTGTTCGGGGATGCCGTGCACCATGGAGACGCCTCTGTGCGGACATCGTTCCTGAACCAATCCCAAATGGCCCGACTTGTCGCGGTATAGAACCAAGTCTTCGCCAAGCAATCGCACTTTCTTGGTATAGGTGTTATTTAGATCCGATGCGGCAGCAACCGGAAACCAGTAACGGCGAAGCAATAGACCAAGCGGCGTCCCTGGACCGACTTGCGTTAGAAACTCGTTCTGTTCTTGACTAATCATCGATGATCGTCCTCCTTGTCATCTTCGATTCCGCTAAGCGCACCTTGCTTTTCCGCTTTCTCCTGGTGATACGTCCACAATTTTTGGATGATGCTCGGCTGCCAGTTGGAGGACCGGGTGCGTTCCAGATTGTCGCCCTCCAGCACCCTCATGTTCGGTCCCAGCAAGGCGGCGTCATATTGTTTTTTTGCATTTTCTTCCAGAAACACGGAGATTGTAAACGCGCTTTGGACATTCTCGGACGCCACAACGGTTCCATGATGACGAAGCAGAACGGAACTGGCCTTGCCCAGCTTCTCCGCCACTTGTTCTCCCAATTCCCGGGTATTGATCAGACTGGAGTCCTCGAACATCGGTACATCCCGTACGAAGGCCCCGACCCCAAACACCGGCTTTAGTGGAATATCCGCTATGCCCAGCACGGTTTGATAATGAGGATGATTGTGAATGACGCTGCCGACATCCGCTCTTCTTCTATAGATTTCCGTATGGATGTGGAACTCGCTAGGCGGTTCCGAATCTCCTTCGACGAGTCGGCCTTCCATGTCGCACATGACAATATCATGAACGGTAAGTGAAGCCCGGCTCGCTTTACGCGAATTGATCAGAAAACGGTCTGCTCCGGGTATTCGGACACTGACATGGCCGTTATTATCCAGCAGCTCGATACGCTCCAGCATCCGGACAGCCTTCGTCACAAGCAGCTTTAATTCATGGACTTGAGCATCCAACCTGCATCCCTCCTTGCACAAAGTCAAAATAGAGCGCTTTCATAATCATGCGGTTTATCGGGTTGTTTCCATCATGACACCGGAATGACCCATAGCAGCGGAAATTTGATGGGCGCTTTGTGTCACCTTCTCGATGAGGAATTGCAGCCGATTGTCCGTCAGTCTTTGAACGGGGCCGGCTGCCGTTAAGCTGGCGACAACGTGACCGCTATGATCGAATACCGGTGCGGAAACCGAGAAAGCTCCGGGTATTCGATCGTTGACGGAAGTGCCGTACCCTAGCCGGACGATTTGTTCGAGGCGGTCCATCAGCTCGGGTGCTGTCATAAGCAGCTGCCCGTCCTTCTCTCCTTGTTCGATCAGGCGGCGCTTCCGTGGCTCGGGCATGAACGAGAGCAGCACCATACTGGATGCTCCCTGATATAAAGGAACCCGTTGGCCGACCTTGACGAAATTCCGAACGACTTCGGCGCTCTCTACCATCTCGATGCATACCCGATAATCGTCATCGACTATACTCAAGCCGACGGTTTCGGAAATTTCCCCGCACAGCTGCTTCATAAACGATAATGCGACGCTCCTTAGCGACATCGTTCCTCCGACGATCGACCCCAGCCTGAACAATTTCAAGCTTAAACTGTATTTCTGATTGTCTTCGTTTTGTTTGACGTATCCGCATAGGATCATCGTTGCGAGCAGCCGGTGGACGGTGCTTTTGGAAAGCTTGC
Source organism: Paenibacillus sp. EPM92 (assembly GCF_016586185.1). NCBI lineage: Bacteria > Bacillati > Bacillota > Bacilli > Caryophanales > Paenibacillaceae > Paenibacillus > Paenibacillus sp. EPM92. The sequence goes on along the minus strand of NZ_BCPS01000068.1, from coordinate 165,106 downwards.
TCTTCTCGGCGATTTCGCCAAGAAACATATCCGGCTTTTCCATCGTGAAACATTCCAAAATTCGTAAAGCCCTCTCCAAGGATTGAACTTTCTCACGCTCAGCGATTATGCCCCTCCCCCTCTATCATTCCACGATGCGGAACTCATTTCGTAATGTGGTATGACTCCATTATACGCGCTCGAGCGAATCCGAACTTGCGGGATTATTAATACTACTATTAATAATTCCGAAGCATGATTTTACATCAAAATGATGACGTTGATTCCAGCCAGCACCAGCAAGACGCCAAGCAGGGTCCGCCATGTGATCCCTTCCTGATTTTTCAAAAGAAAATAGCTGATCGGCAGGACCAGAATCGGCGTAGACATATTGATCACGGTTGCGATCGAAACCGGCAGCCATTTCATTGACGCGATGTATAAAATCTGCGCCGTGATCGTAAGAACCCCGCTGCTCGCATAAAGCAACAGTCCCCGGCGGTCGGCGTTTCGAATTTGATCGGCGACGGTACTGATTTTCATGCTGAACGTCATATGCAGCAAAAGTCCGGCTACAGCCCCGATCCATGCGCCCAGTATCGGCTCGTTCCACTGCTGTACCGCCGATCCCCTCAAAATATTCCCGACGGCGTAGCTTAACGAGCTCAACAGCGCCAACAGGATATAAGGATGAAACAACGCCCGGAGCACGTTCCCGCCCGACTGCCCGGCAGCTGCGATTTCCGAATCGGCAGCGCTGGTTTCCGCAGTCAATGCCCGTTTCGGCTTCACGTAATTCACGAGAAACAATCCGAACAATACCGTGATAACGGCGAACCATTTGCCTACACTTAGAGATTCGCCCAACACAGCCCATGAAATCAAGACGGTGAATACGGGATTGCTCGTCTGGAACGTGCTGGCTTTAGCCGGCCCCAGCCGTTCAATCGTTTCAAAGAAGAACCATCGTCCCAGGAAAGTTGCGAAGAAGCCGGACAATAAGAACAAGAGAAATGCCTGAAGATGAAACGGCTGAATGTCACCCTTCACCATGTATTGAACAGCGAACAACAACGTGGAAAACATAATATTGACCGAAGCGGAAATAAAAAACCCTAGCGTTAAGCTCAACCGGGAAGTAGCCATCTTCGTAATGATAATATTGACAGCAAATAACGTCATGGATAATAAAGCCAACAATTCTCCCATCATTCACCTTTTTCTGCATATTCGCCTAAAAGAAGAAAAGCCCGCAAGGGGCCCTTTCTTTTAGGTGTATACCGATTTTTTAGCATATAAGTCCAAACTGATATCCAACGCTTCCACGGAGTAAGTCAGGCTCCCCATGGAGATGACGTCGACGCCGACCGACGCCTCTCGACTTCCACCTCAATCGTCATCGTGTGAGGCACCGATTTCCGTGCCTTCGTGACCGCTTCGCGCAAACCGCCGGCAGCCTTAATGTGATTGTCTTTGATCAAGATACCTCCTAATGGTTATATTCAATCAAACAGGAAGCGTATGGCTTGAGCATAGCTAGCATTAGTATCGTATCGCGGGAATCTTTCCCTCAACAAGTCGCTTGTTCTGCTATGTGTAACAGATAGAACAAATATTTTATTGAAACATATTCGAATCCGGGGCGAATAATTGCTTCATCGTTTTGATAAACAGCTGAACGGCAAGCGAGCATTCCGGCAAGGAAGGTACGGCAATGCTAACATCCCGGTAAACCCGGGGTTCCAGATCGCGCGTTTGGATGCCTGGGGGCAAATGAGTGAGGGAAAGGCCGGATAGGATGGCCGCGCCCAAGCCCTCCTTGATCATGTTCAGCACCGTGTTTACATTGTAAACCCCATACGCAATGTTCAATCTGACTCCCGCCTGGTGAAACATCTCGATGATCGGCGCATCGTAGCCCCCATGACAAACGATCAGAGGCTCACTGTCCAGATCGTTGATCGTGACGGAGGCTCGAAGGCATAACGGATGGTCGTCCCTTAAGACCGCGACCATCTTATCCCGCAGTATGGGAATATGATCCATCTTCCCGTCCGGGAGTATGATGATGCCGGCATCCACGACCCTCGTCCGCAACCATTCCTTCACTTCCTCGATCGTTCCTTCATGGAGCTCAAGCCGGAGATTGGGGTAATTTCGTTGAAAGAAATCGATGATTTTAGGAAAAAAATGGGCCGCCGCGCTCGGAAACGTTCCTATCCGAATCGTTCCTACTTCAAGCCCTTTTTCCGCTGCTGCAATCTGTTCAATGTTCTCGATCCGCTGCAAAATTTCCCGAATCTGAACAAGCACCCGTTGACCCACATCGGTGAGGACAATGCCTTTTCTGCGGTCGCGGACAATCAGACTGACGCCCAGATCGGACTCCAGACCGGAAATGGCGTGGCTGACCGCCGGTTGGGTCATATTCAAGGCTTGTGCGGCTTTGGTGAAGCTACCGGTCTCCATCGCTTTTGCGAACACCATATACTGGGTTATCGTCATAACTAATTACTAATGCTCCTTATAAAAATCATTCATTTTATTTATCTTATCATTTAGCTTATCATATACAATCAGTAAACAACAAGGAGCGCGATTATTCATGCATCGACCGTCACGTAAACAGGCCTCTTTGCTGCTCGCATTTTTAATCGTCATGTGGGGAGTGAATTGGCCTTTAACCAAGCTTGCCCTGCATTACGCGCCGCCGCTGCTGTTTGCCGGTCTGAGAACGGAAATCGGCGGACTGTTGTTGGTGTTCATTGGGCTGTTTCGATACAAAGAGCTTCGCTTCAAGCAAAACTGGTCGATCTACTTGTTATCGGCCTTACTTAATATCGTTCTGTTTTACGGATTGCAAACGATAGGACTGGGTTATCTTCCCGCCGGACTCTTCTCCGCCATCGTGTTCTTGCAGCCCGTACTGCTCGGCATCTTCTCCTGGCTGTGGCTCGGCGAATCGATGTACAGGCTGAAAATCATCGGTTTGATTCTCGGATTTACAGGTGTTGCCACCATAAGCGCAGGCGCACTGACCGGGAATATTTCGTTAGTCGGGGTTTTGCTTGCTCTCGGTACTGCGCTTTGTTGGGCTTTCGGCACCGTCTATATGAAGAAAATCGGAGATCGTGCGGATTCCGTATGGCTTGTCGCGATGCAGCTCATCATCGGAGGCATTCTGTTAATGGGTTCCGGATCGGTCTCGGAAGCCTGGTCCAGCATTCAGTGGGACGCATCCTTCGTAGCCATTATGCTCTTCATCTCCATTTTCGTCATTGCGTTGGGCTGGCTGACTTACTTTATATTGATCGGTACCGGAGAAGCCAGTAAAGTGGCCTCCTTCACCTTCTTAATCCCGCTGGTTTCCATTACCGGAAGCTCTCTTATGATGAACGAACCCATTACGATTCATTTGGGAGTCGGTCTCTTGTTCGTCCTCGTCAGCATATTACTCGTGAACCTGAAGCCCAAACCGGGGATCTCAAGCTCCGCTGCGGCCACCGGACATCATTAATCAGGCATACATCGACAAATAGCTGGCCGCGCAGAGCGCGGCCAGCTATTTGTCTGACAAACCGTATTTTCAATTCGAGCTGCGTCCGGCTCGGGGATTCCGGTAAAATTCGATCGAATCGATAAACGTAACCCGGTATGCGCCGGCAACCGCATCCAGATCGTACATGCGTCCATGACCGTCCTCTCTGGACGCGTAAACAACGTCGTGCCGCAACTTATCCATGGCTATTTTGCCGATGAACTGGCGCTCATACTCCGCATGCTTCGTTTTAAAATCTTCATTAAACTCCAATACCTCATAGAAAGCCCGTTCCACCGCTGCGTTTACTAAGGTCAGTTCTTTTCCATTCTTGTAAACCGCCACGTAATAGTTGCCGCGGTCATCCTTGATCATATCCGTCAACAATTGTATGTCCATAGCCCGGCGTCTCCTTTCGGCAGGTTCCTTGTTTATACCCGTTAGGTTGTGTTCCCTGCAAGTTCATTATACCAAATGCACTTGACTGCGAACAATTGTTCTGTATAATTAGGTATAAGAACGCTTGTTCTATAATGGAGAGGGGTGTAGACGATGAACGCTATCAAAGTCAGATTCATTGAAAGAGACTATTACAAGAAACTGATGGAATCGAACAGCCGCGATCTTTCCGATGCCCAGATTGAGAAGATCCTTACGATAGCTGACGCTAATTGGGTCGATCTTACTTTTAAGTTTTTTGATGATGGATCAATGATCATTATGGATAACGATTCGGACCTGCCCATCTCCGTTAAAGATTTGAAAGGAGCGGCTTATGACTTTTATGTGAAGCAGCGGATTAGAATGATCAGAGCCAACCTGGAAGCGAAAATTTTACAAACCGCTTAATCAACAGGGTTGCTGCGATGATTCATTGCTGCTCCAATCCATCAAACACATCACGACCCAGTATTTCCGGAAGCTGGAGGAGTGAAAACACCTGCATCACTTCCGGATTAATTTTTTTAATAACAACTTGGCTTCCTTGCTCCCGAAGGCTGTTAATGAGCGAGATCAACAAACCGATGCCCGACGAATCTACAAAATGAACTTTCGCAAAATCGATTTCAATCTCCTTGCTTTCCAATAACTTCGGTAACATTTCGTCTTCCATTAATTCCGTTACATCGATATCCATATCTCCTTCGAAAGACGTGACGGTTTTTGAACCTTGTTGCTCAATGACGTAATGAAACATTCCGACACCCCCTATTACTTGATCAGCAGCTGCCCCTCTTCATCGAGACGTGCATACACGTTCGACGATTGGGTCGTAAATTTGTGCATTTTCGTTCCGATTTGGATCATCGTATCTTCCATGACCCTGTTCAACCGAATCGTCTCGCCTTTGGGGACCGTGATTCTTGTACTCATGCCGCCCTTAGCTCCAGCCTCGCTAATCTTCACACCTTTGGCTGCATAAATTTCACCGCCGCGGATATATCCGTCCACTTCGATAAATCCACCCGCATACAGCTTGGAGTTATACACCCCTTGTTCCATAATGACGATATCGCCGCTTGAGTACAGCTGGCTGTTCAGGGTGTAGCCTGCTTTAATGAAGCAATCGGCATTTTCCGAATTTTCTTGCGTGTCGGTAAATAGCTGCTCGGCTCGCTTCATAAGCTGAACCATCTCCTCCACGGACCTGAATTCGGAATGGGTCAGCATAAACCCCTTATACAATCGTTCGCTAAATTCCGCCCAACTTTCCTCCAATACTCCCGTACCGCTTTGAATCTTATGAATGAGCGACGTCGTAAGCTGAGGAAACGATTTAAACTTTCCGTCGCATAAGATTTTAATTAGGGGACCAAGCCCCGCCTGGGAAAAAGAGGAAACTTTAAATGCCGATACCGTCGAGAGCTGATGTATCGCATTGATCATGCTCCGCATTTGCTGGATGAGATCCCCAAGAATGTGATGAATCTCCGCGATCAACATATGATTTTTCCCTGCGTTGATTTCACTTGAAATAATATTTTTTCGAATAATAATCGAGCTGCCTGCAAATATTTTTGCCCGATTTACATTATGATGAACGAGTACATTACCCTGAGCCTCCACAAGCATGGCATCCTGAATGGAGCCAACAATCTCAACATCGCCAACGAAATGCAAATTTCCAGTCTGAAGGTCGACATCCTTGGCGATCATTAATTTGGGAACGACTGAAATATGGACGGTTGTCCCCTTCTCTTTAATGAGCGGATGTCCGGCTTCGGTTGCAACTACCTTGGTTCCATCCCCAACCAGAACTATGCCCTTCCCTTCATGAACAACCAAGGGTAAAACTTCCGGAGGAAACACAGGTTCATTGGTTACCGTTGTGCCAGGCATCCCCGGCACAGGCGGCTGGACGATACCTAAAACTTGTCCGGGCTGCGTAGAAGGAAACTCGCGAATCTCCCGGTAATCGACCGTACCGTCCGAACGTTCCTTTAAGCCGTTTTTGATTTCCATATCTTGCAGCGATAAGAAGCAGCCGTTTTTACCGGGTTTCGGAGGATTGCCTTTCGCGATGACGAATACACCTGGCTCATCACTCGTGCAAGCCGAGGCAATCTGGGTATAGTCGATACCGTACACAATCCCCAACTCGCGAAGCTTTTCCATGACGGGTCCGGTTTCAATCGTCACGGGGATCAGATGTTCCTCTACTTCCAGCTGGATATAGGAGTGAGGCGCCTTTTCTTTTAGCCTGCGGTAGATGCGGGCTCCCGGGACTACCTTGAGCACGGCTTCCATTTTATCATCGCTTACCACGATCTCCCATTGCGGCTCCAGTATGTCGTCTTGAAGCTCTACATGAAGAATATCTTGTTCGCTGACCACCACTGTTTTTTCAATGAGTTCGTCATTTTTATAAAATTTGATATCTTTCCCTGGTGAAATGAGCGGGTAGTGATCTTCCGCGTCTTTGCAAAAGATCATTCCATCCGCAACCCAGACTTTTCCTAATAAATCGGATTCATCCCGCTTCTCTGGCGAGAGCGGGGGAAGCAAGCGATCCTCCGCCGGCTCTATAGAGGCCATCTCCTTTTCCAGCGTGGCCATGGACACCGGGTCCTCCGCTTCGGATACGGCCCCCATTTCCTTGAGCGTTACCCGTATTACCGCAGGTCTTGAGCCAATACCCAGTATTCCCTTGGATTCCGTCTCGAGAATTTCAATATCCACATGCTCCATCGTTTCACCCATAAGGTCTAACGCGATGGCTACCGCTTCTTTTACGGTTTTCCCTTTGGATACAACACTTTTTCCCTTTGCGAACAAGAGCTACCCCTCCTTATGTACATACGATTGGGGAGTTAAAGCTTGTGATTTCCGTCTGTTCCTTGCCTGCCTTGAGCACGACCATGGTAATATCGTCCTTTTGGGGCAAGCCTTCCGTAAAAAGGTTGATATGATCAACAACAATCGTCTCGATTTCAGCCGCACTTTTATGCCCATGTTGTTCAAGAATTCGAACCAGTCTGTCCAATTTAAACATCTCGCCCTTACTATTCTGGGATTCCACGATCCCGTCCGTATAGAAGAAAACAAGATCCTCATCCTCAAGCTGCATTTCTTTCTCTTTGTAAACCTGTCCGGGTAATCCGCCAAGCATGACGCCGTTCAAGTCATGAGGCTGCACGACGCCAACCTCCGCCCTAACGATCACCGGAAGGTTATGTCCTGCATTGGCATAAACAAAAACGCCGGTATCCGGTTCCCAATCTGCACAAAACACCGTGACGAAGGACTTGAGCACTCTTAAGTCCCGGTACAAGGCATTATTCATCGCGGTAAGCGTCTCACCGGGTCCCTTCGTGGCTTCTGCAGCGCTTCGGAAGGCTCCGCGAGTAAGAATCATAAGCATGGCGGCAGGGATTCCCTTGCCCATCACATCTCCGATTATAATTCGGACCTTCCCGTTAGAAAGCGGATAAAAATCATAATAATCACCGCCAATCAACCTTGCAGGGAAGGAAACCCCCGATACTTCGCCGTTCGTCAGATCAGGCTTCTCCCCATTCAATAGCTTGGTTTGAATATTACGAGCCATCTGGATCTCCCGCTGCAGCGTTTTATTCATTTCTGTAGTGGAACCAACCTCACTGTTGGTTTGGAGCAGTACTTTTCGGAACATCAACTTACTGTCCCCCTTTTTGCAAAGACTCCATGATTCGAAATATGCCTATGGTGTCGAACAATTCGGTAATAACGTCATTCATACTTACGAATTCAACCGTACTTCCACGTTCGCTCGCATCATAGATCATGGATAGAAACGCACCGATCCCCGTAGAATCAATAAAATCCAATCCGGCCAAATCAACGATGATCTTCGTTACGTTATCGGGAATGCCGAGTTCAAAGTCGTCAATGGTCGAATAATCCATGAGACCGATGATTTCTACGCGCAACGTAGATCCTTGTATGTGCTGCTTCATTTCCAATCTCACGATCATTCCTCCTAGCTGTTCGTTTGGTAAGCCGCCCATCGCCGGAATTATTTATTGAAGCTTAAACTTTGCAAGATCATCCAGAAGGGAATGGGAAAGATCGGACAGTTCACTGGATTGTTCATGCAAAGCTTTGAACAGATCGGAAAGGGCAATCGTAATCTCGGTTGTATTGTTTGTCCGGTGATTAGCCAATTGTCGCATTTCATCCAGTTTGTCCATAATGACTTTGGCGCCCGGATCGTCTAACTGCTGAACCAGATGCTTCTCGAGCTGATCCAAAAAGTAATAAATTTCTTCAACGGTATCCCTGGATTCGGCGGTCGCTTCCATGGACATCGTGAACGCTTTTTCGAGAGACTCGTTTGCATCCGTTTCTAAGAGAACGGACAGCTTTTGTGCTTGCGTCGCTTTCTCGCGAGTATCGGTCAACAACTGGTGTAACGTGTCGACCATCGTATTGGTTGAGTCGGATAGCTCGCCGAGTTCTCCCCCGTCCAGAATTTGACTTTTCGCCGTCAAATCTCCCGCTTCGAGCTGTTTGATTTGAATGATGATCTTTTGAATGTTACGGTAAATGCTATTAAAGAAGTTGGCAGTAAGTATAAAGAGCGCTACGAGAGAAAGTAAGCCGAAAATAATCAAAATGAGGGATTGGCGATACAAAGGCGCGCTCATTGTTTCGTAATCGAGCGAAATATAAATCACTCGGCCCTCATCAAACGGGATAAACATTTTATACAATTTTTCGCCATTGAACTTTTGCACATAAGATACCCGTTGAGCGCTCTTGTCCATCTGCACGAGAATCTGCTCGTCTTCCTGAGTCTGATCGTTATAGGTTCCATAGACAATCTTTTTCAAAGGAGGGTACATTTTCTCAGCCAGGCTCGGGTCCTCAAATACGCGCGGGTCCAGCACCGCAATTTCCTTCGCATATTTGTTCTCGCTCAACACCTTCTTAATCCACGAATCCGGGCCGACCTCTTGCGTGAATTGATACACTTCATTCGCTTCAATATACGGATTGATCACATAATCCGTCCCCGGCTGGTGGTAATAAGCATACTTGAAAAATCTCGGTTTATCGTCATGCGAGCCGGATTGAGCGATATAAAGATTAATGATATTCTGGTTCACATAACTGACGATACCGTTGCCTTCCGGCTTTTTCCCTTGCAGCAAATGGTCTAAGGCCAGAAAGGCTTCCTGCATGATGCTTTTGAAACTAAACCCGATCTCCTTCGGGTCCGAGGATTTAACCCCTACGATGTCATCCCCTTTTCTTGCAAAAAGGGTAATCCCGGCAATTTGAAACTGATCGCGCAAGCGGATCAGATCCTGATCGGTAATATGATCAAGGGACTTTCCTTGCAAGTGATCGGCAATCCGCGCGGAAATGGATTCTAATTTATAGTCGATTTGTTGTTCGATCGATTTGGAGGCAAGATCCGTTTCTTTGATGCCGTGCTCTATGCTGTTGCCAATCATCAAAGCCTCATTCATGACATTTTCATTGATCTGTTCACGCAGAATAAAGTATTGAAACGTACCGGAGATCAACGCAATGGTTATCATCATAATGAGCATCTTGCGAATGAACTGCCAGCGCAAGGTTTGGCTTGCCGTTGATTTACTCATGGGTAGCACTCCTCCTTCGCTATTGCTTAGCAACCATCGTTCTCAGCGTAATTTTGTCGACTTTGCCTTGGGCTACGGGAATTTCCGCAATAGCTACAATCCGGTCGGGAACTTTATAGCCTGCAATTTTTGCACGGCAGAACGCATATAAATCATCGGTGTGCAGATCATCCTGAGGAACGACAAAGGCTACGATTTGCTCGCCGAATACGGGATGCGGAGCCCCGATCACAACAGCCTGCTTCACGCCTGCATGCTGAGACAGCACTTTCTCTACCTCGCCCGGGATGACCTGCTGCCCGCCCTTCTTAATCAACTCCTTCTTGCGTCCGATGAACTCGAGCTTGTTCTTCTCATTCAAGCGTACAAGATCGCCGGTGTAAAACCATCCTTCCTCATCAAAACATTGTTCGGTTAGCTGCGGATTTTGATAATAGCCGCTAAACGCAGCGGGCGATTTCAGGAGCAATTCGTCTTCCTTGACTTTATACTGCACGCCGTCATAAACCGTAAACTCCAATTGTTGACGAAGATCGCACAGCATCGCGCCTCCAAGCTCCGAACTGCCATACTGTCCGACAAACTTGCATTGCTGCATCAGTTCAAATTGCTTCACGTAATCTTCCGTCATCATTTCGCCGGTCAAGCCGACGAACTCGATCTTCTTAAATACGTCCGGGTTCAAGGATTGGCCGAATGTATAAATCGCTTTAAAAATGGACGGCGTACTCACAACCTTGTTGCAGGCCGTCTCCTGCATCAGTGTAATCATACGGGGCAGTTCGAAGTTATCCGGAAATACGATGCGCACGCCCGAGCGAATACCGGTCAGTAAGGAAGCAATGCCAAACACCGAGTTGGGAGGCGCGTTCAAAAACACGACATCCGTCGGTTTCAATTCGTTAAAATCCTTCAGCAATTGAAACGAGAAATCAAACGCATGAATGCCGACAACCATCCCTTTGGGCGTCCCTGTGCTTCCCGAGGAGCAGCATATAAAGTCGATTTTGTCTTGCTCAAGCGCTCTCTCTGCACCCGCTATAGCTTTAGATTTCCATTCCTTGCAGTCGTCCGACGTATACAGCAAAGTTTCCTTCCCGGATCCAATCGCCCAAGCCTCCATGACCTCTGCAAAAGGAAAGCCATTGTGCGTGTTGATGGAAAATACGACATGAGGATCAAGAAATTGAAGAACGGCGGACAAATCCTCCTTGCGAAATTGCCAGCTTAACGGGATAATCGTACCGCCCAGTTCATTGATGGCAAGGACAAGAGCTGCATAAGAAGGGATAGCCGGGACCAGCAGTCCTACTTTTTTACCCTTTAATTCCAGCGGACGCAATAACGAGATATACCGGTCCATCTCGACCTGGATATCCCGGCTCGTATAATGGCCGGAGAATGTCGTTAATACGACCTTGTCCGCATCCGGATAGTGAAAAACCTTCTGAGCTAATGTCATGATTGTACGCCTCCTTTTGTCATTGCGTGGTATACGCCGCCGACAGTCGTAATATCTGCCGAACCGATCCATTGCTCCAAGCCGATTGCAAATCTTTGCGATAATTGAATGTATACATTGACCATCTGGAGAGAGTCGATTCCCAGATCATCGCGAAAGGATGAGCTTTCGTTGATCTTCTCGTGCGGAACGTGCGTCAGCTCGGAGAGCAGCTGGCAAAATTGCTTGAAGTCCATCATGTTAACCTCCTAAAGACCACTCGGCCGAAATCTTCCTAATCTCGCGTAATTTAAAGTTGCAGCAGTGGCCTTCATTTTCATATTCGATAAGTTGTTTTCCCGCCGGAAGCTTCTGGTACAGCTCGTAAATATCTGTATCCTTGACCATCACGTCCTTATTTCCATGAAACAGGAGAATCGGGCTGAAATTATCGAAGTTATCCAGCTTCGGCAGCAGGCTTTGTGCGGAATCATCGAGGATATAAGCCATACGCTCCATGAAATAATCCGGCATCCTCACACCACTTGCACAAGCAGGACTTACCGAGATCGCTTTGCTCACTTTCGGATGAGCGCTTCCTTCGATGGCCCAAGCGCCGCCTGAGCTGGTTCCGAATAAAGCGAGAGGCAGTCCCGGGTATTGGTTCGATGCGTAGTCAATGACTTGATTCATAAACTTTTCCCAATGAAGACGGGTGGCCTTGAATGACGTGCGTACATAAGTTTCCCCCTGCCCTGGCCCGTCAAAGCTGATCGTAACGAAACCCAGCTTTGCGAAATCCGTCTCGTAGGTGAACAGTTCTTCTTTGGAGGAATCAATGGGATTGACGATGACCATGATGCCCTTCTTCCGTTCAGGCACACGGATTCTGCCGAAGCAATCGTTTCCGTCGACGTCGATGACGGCCTCCAGGATCTGATCCTCGGAAAGCCTATCCGCCCGTTGAAAGAGCTCCTTGCAGCGTGCAAACCACTTTCGCTTCTCATCCCCTGTGGGGTACAGCCACTGCAGCAGGTTATAGTACAAGCCGGCCATGCGGAAATGTTCCTCCGCTTCCTTCCTGTCCTGCTGAGCCTGAAGGAAGATCGCTTGCTTCGCAAAATCCTCCGCGCATTTCTGCAAAATCCCGTTCCAAGCTTCGGCGCTTGTTAACCGTCGCTGAAAGCCAGCGACGTCTTCTCTTCGAATGCCATGGGCAATCCAGCGGTCCCAAAAGCCTTCAAAAAGAAGGCAGGTCATCAATGTTTTTTGAATGGTGCCCTTTACAGTCGGGTCATCCGGTATCATAGCTTCGTACTCTCCCTTAACGATTAAATATGAGGATCAGGGAGGACCCTTCACCGGGAATCGTGGAAAGCAGCACCCGTTCCGTCATTTTCATCATGAGCGTGAATCCTTGGCCGAGTGATTTTTTTGTCGAATAACCCGCCATGAGCGCAGCATTCGGAAGATGCTTTAACGGAAAGCCCGGCCCTTGATCTTCCACGAGGAGATGGATGGCAGCGTCGGTTATAAACATGGTCATCTTTCCTTCGCGAGCATGCTTGAGAATATTCGTAATCGCCTCAGAAATAACAAGGAGATGGCTCATGATCGCGGTCTGCGGGATCCCAATACCGATCAGACTTTGTTTGGCGAGCTCCCTGGCTTTCGGAATGTCCGATCGTTCGATAACCGGGGCTGTGCACAATAGCTTGCCTGCCTTGTATGGCTCCACCTCATGTTTGCGGATCAGCAGAAACTTTCGCTGCGTGATGGCATACATCACGTCGCGGTACACCTGCCATACTTCATCCTCTTCGGGATGGCCGACCGGCTCGATTGTAGGAGCGGAAGGGATATATTGGGTTAGATCTTGTTTAATTTCTTCATAAGTCTTCAAGAAGCAGCGATGATGCCGATCCGAAAGATGCATTTCCTTTATTTTCAGATAAACATCCTCCTGCTTCTCCACCATTTCCACCAAACGAGCAGCCAGTGATAATAAATACCGGCCCTCATCGTTCTTAGGTTGAGGTTCGTTCTCCGCTGCAGTGAAGGACAGGTAGATCAGAAATCCCGATTCCCCTTTACCCCTATTCAGATGTTGACTCATACGATTGGCAATCCATCCAATCAAGGCGCGCCGTTGATGATCATGGATATTATCGCCTGATAAGGGGGAAGGTAGAGGGGCCCGCGCATTTAGAGCTCCTGCATGAAAATTCCCAAAAAATTTAGGAAATATGGATTTCACAATCGACACTTCCCCCTTTACAAAATCCCGAGCGGAGGCATAACCGTCATTTCATCAACGACCGAACCTTCTGGTTGACATAAGAGATACACCAAATGCTTGGCTAACGATTGAACGGGAATCATGTCGGATGCATCCGGCTTCAGTTCCATCCGGTCCCAGAATGGAGTCGCTACCGCGCCGGGCAATACGGCCGTTACCTGTATGCCTTTATTCCTCAATTCCGCTTGCAATACTCTCGTTAATCCCAGTACCCCGAATTTCGAAGCGGAGTAACCGCCGCAGCCGGGCAGTGCCGTCGTGCCGGCGACAGATACGACGTTAATCATTTTACCGGCACGGTTTTCAACCATATGCCTTCCGAAATATTGGCAGGCGAGGAACGTACCTTTCAAATTAACGGCGATCATTCGATCGAAATCGTCACTGGACATCGTCAACACCGATTCGAACACCCCTGTGCCCGCACTGTTGATGAGTGCATCAATGGTGCCGAACCGCGATATCGCCTCTTCGGCAAATCGGCTAACGCTTTCTTCATTCGTTACGTCCAAAGGTACGGCTAGCGTATTCGCATTCATCTGAGAGGCTGCCTGCTTTAATTCGGCTTCATGTCTTGCTCCCAGCACAAGATTCGCTCCCAATTGACTGAGCAATAATGCCGTTTCTTTGCCGATCCCGCGGGACGCCCCGGTAATTGCAACGGTTTTTCCTTGGAGCTGCAGAAAGTCAATCATCTCATTCACCCGGTCCGCAATACTCGAAATAATTTTTTTCCGTTTCCCACAGTCCGACTTTTCGGAGCTTGGGAAGATGCGGTCGCAGCATGTTGTAGATCACGAGCGCTACGACCTCGGATGTCGGATTCAACTCTTTAAATTCAGCCGTATCCAGGTTCAGATGCTTATGATCCAGCTTATCGAGCACTTCTCTTTCCACAATGGCATCCAAATCCGCCAAATTCATGATCATGCCCGTTACCGGATCCGGCTCGCCTTCGACGGTGACATCAAGGTAATAATTATGTCCGTGCCCATGCGGATTGTTGCATTTGCCGAACAATTTCTTATTCTCCTCCGGCGACAAATGCACGCTATGTAATCGGTGCGCAGCGCAAAAGTGATATTTGCGTGTAAGTCGTATCAAGCATCCCGCCTCCTTTACCGAACTTAAATAGTGGTTTTCATGTAATTGAATCCGGTGCAATTCGCAATCTTGAAACCGCTGTTCCAGCGAATTCCAGATGTACTCAACTACATTTTCCGTAGTCGGTATGCGATGCTGAAAATAGGAATGTTCACGGTCCAAAAACTTCCCGTCGAGCTCCTCTTCCACAAATGAACTCACGATTTGTTTAATATCCGTTGTATTGACAACAATCCCGGATTTTTCATTCAATCGTCCCTTGACCATCACTTCCAGCTTGTAATCATGCCCATGGCCGCTGGAGTTGCTGCAGCGCCCGAAGACCCGGAGGTTTTCCTCTTCGCTCCACTGGGGAACCCGATAAACGTGAGTTGCCGAAAAATCGATTCTTCTCGATAAATAAAGCATCGCCGTTTCCCCCTTCCTAGGCTCTGGATATGGAACGGTCAAACTCTTCACATAGCGAGACGTTGTCGGCAAATATCCCCTTCTTCACCGTTGTCACCGTAGACGTTCCCGGTTTTTTCACGCCCCGCGCGCACATGCATAAGTGAGTTCCCTCCACGGTTACGATGACACCCTTCGGCTTCAGCACATTCAATACGGCACTCGCAACTTGCTGCGTCATGCGCTCTTGCACCTGCGGACGCTGCGAGACCAGCTCTACCAATCTGGCAAATTTGCTTAAGCCGACGATTCTCCCATCCGGAATATATCCGATGTGCGCCTTTCCATAGAACGGGATCAGATGATGCTCGCAGAAGGTGTAATAAGTCATATCCTTTACGGTGATGATCCCGTCGTACTCCTCTTCGAACGTTGTCGTCAGCGCCGATTCCGGATTCACCCCCACACCTGAGAACACTTCCCGGTACATTTTCGCGACTCGTTTCGGTGTATCCAGCAGACCTTCCCGGTCCGGATTTTCCCCTATTTGCTCGAGAATCGTTCGAATGCTGTCTTCAAGAGCATCTTTACTTGCCAAATTGGTATTTGATCGTATGGTCATCTAGTATTTCCCTCCTTAGAAACAACAAAAAATCCAGTCCGAATAGAACTGGATTCGTATATACAGATCCGTCCCTAATTCGGCGGCCCAGCCGTCATAGCGTTACCGCCTTAGACCCGAAGCTTTGCGTCCCCACCTTTCGATGAGTTTGCCATTATCGTTAAGAATATAAGCCAAGTATAGTCTATTATACCTAGATAAGCAATGATTTCTTTATTGAAATCTTTGATATAACGACATTATTCGACGCTATATGAGAATAAAGTCGAAAAATACGTGATATTATCGCGCATTTTTCGACATTTGATGCCAAAGCCGGATGAAGCCGCACAGGTTGCATAAACGAAGAGACGGGGCAAGACGGGCTGCATGCACCCGCCTTACTCCGTCTCTCCTTGTTAGCAGCAGCGATTGATCTTACCGCTTTCATAACGCTCGTGAAGTGACAGCATATAGAACTCCTTCTCCGTCAAAGGGGTTTCATGCGGATGGCGCTCTTGCTGATGCTTCAAGTATTTCTCATAGTCCGGAATACTGAAAATGACCTTGATTGTCGCTTTGGCCTTGCTGGCAAAGCTCGTTATCGTTCTCATGGCATCAGGCTCCAAAAGTAGATTTGACAAACGGCGCTTCTTTTAATACCGGTTTTTGTTTTTGGATCAAAATTTTGTACCAGACGCGTAAAGATTCAATAATCATCAGGATCACCACAATCTCGAAGAAGATCGTGAGGCCTGCATCGATATAGTTGTTCGTCACAATCTGATGCATGACGTCCATATTTTTGGCAGGCGCGATGACTTGCCCCTGATCGATCCCGTCCTGGTATTTCTTCGCAGCCGCCAAAAAGCCGATGCTTGCCTGAGAGGAGAACGTTTTTTGGAAGCCGGCCGTTAATGTCGTTACCGCGAGGAACACGAACGGCACGATTCCTACCCAAGCGTAGCGGGCCTTGCCCATTTTAATCATAATCGTCGCCGCGACGGCGAGAGCGATGGCAGCCAACATTTGGTTCGCAATCCCGAACAGCGCCCACAACGAATTGATGCCGCCGAACGGATCGATGGCTCCTTGATACAAGAAGTAGCCCCAGGCCAAGCAAACAATAAACGAAGCCAGGAAATTATACTTGAACACTTTCGTTTGAGCAAACGGCTTGTAGAAGTTGCCGATCAAATCCTGAAGCATAAAGCGTCCTACCCGTGTGCCCGCATCCACAGCCGTTAAAATAAAGACCGCTTCGAACAAAATCGCGAAATGGTACCAGAATGCCTTGGCCCCGGCCAGGAATGTTGAAAAGATTTCCGCCATGCCGACGGCAAGCGTCGGCGCCCCGCCCGTTCTGGAGAGAATGGTGTTTTCACCGATTTCTTTGGCTGTGTTCGTAATTTGTTCCGGTGTCAGCGTGAAGCCCCAGGATGAAATTTTGGCGGCGACGGCAGCGGGATCGGTTCCAATAACGGCCGGCGACGAGTTCATAGCGAAGTAAATGCCGGGCTCCAAGGCGCACGCGGCGATCAAGGCCATGACGGCGACGAAGGATTCCGCGGCCATACCGGCATATCCGATGAAGGGCGCATGACTTTCTCTTTCGATCAGCTTTGGTGTCGTCCCGGAAGAAATCAGGGAATGAAAGCCGGAAACGGCGCCGCATGCTATGGTAATGAACAAGAACGGGAATAAATTGCCGGAGAATACGGGACCGGTCCCATCGATAAACTTGGTCACAGCCGGCATTTGCAGCTCCGGCAATGTCACCAAAATACCGCCCGCCAGTAAAATGATGACGCCGATTTTCAAGAAAGAGCTTAAATAATCTCGGGGTGCAAGCAGTACCCACACCGGCAAAATCGAAGCGATCAGGCCATATACGACCATCATCAGGGCGATCTGCGGCGCGGTGAAGGTGAACATCTTCGCCAGCACCGGATTGGCGGCAACAAATTGTCCTGCCCATAATACGATCATCAATAGAACAAAACCGATAATGGAGCCCTCAATGACTTTCCCCGGTCGAATAAATCGCATGTAGAAGCCCATGAAGATGGCGATCGGCATCGTCATGGCGATCGTAAACATTCCCCACGGAGACTCCGCCAACGCTTTCACGACGACGAGTCCAAGTACGGCGACGATGATAATGAGGATCGCCAGCGTTGCAATAGAAGCTAACGTGCCGCCGAATCGGCCGACTTCGTCTTTCGCCATCTGACCGAGCGACTTCCCGTCCCGCCGCATGGATCCGACAAGCGTGACGAAGTCCTGCACACAGCCCGCAAGTACAGCTCCGATAATAATCCACAGAATGCTCGGCAAATACCCCATTTGTGCGGCCAAAATCGGACCGACCAGCGGACCGGCTCCGGCGATCGCCGCAAAGTGATGGCCGAAGAGCACGTATTTATTCGTCGGGACGTAGTCCTTGGAATCGTTATGCACATGGGCCGGCGTTGCCCGGTTGTCGTTTAATTCGTAGATCTTCCTGGCAATGAACCGGCTATAGAAACGGTAACCAAAAGCATAAGTGCAGATTGCGGCTATGATGAGCCAGGCCGCCGAAATTTTCTCGCCGTTCGCAAGCGCGATCATCGCGAACCCTAGCGCGCCTAACGCCGCGATCAGCCCCCAAACCCCGTACGAAACCCATTTGTTTTTCATGATCCCACTCCTCGTAAGCGTTATTGTCGCGCGAACACAGTCCGTACGAACCAGGCCCAAGCTGGCTGTACGTCTTGCATTCCTCCAACCGGTTTGTTTTGAGAGCGCTTGCAAATAGTATAAATCGTTTGGAGTCTTCGCGATACGCCTGAAGCGCATCATGCCGAATTTGTCATCTATGATGTTAAATTTCAAGTTTCAAACGCAGCGCTTTCACATAATTGCGGCTGACGGGTATCGTGCTTCGCGCCTCATCGTCCATCAGCAGATTGTAGGCCCCGTTGACCCACGTTTTCAGCTCGGCGATGGCGGCCAGATTGACGAGATAGCTCTTATGGCAGCGGAAGAAACCGAACGGCTCCAGCTTCTGTTCCAGCTCTACCAACGTGTACGTAACGTGATAGGCTTTATCGCGAATATGAACCTGGACATACTTGCCCTCCTTGCTAATATAGATGATGTCCTTCGGGGACACATACTTAATGCCTTCTTCCATTTCGAGCGCCAGCTTGACGCACGAATTTCCGGCCGGCGGGATGGCTGGGGCTTTCGTCCCCGTTCCCGTCCGCGTTTTGCGCAGCTCCCGGAAGACGCTGTCCAAGTCATCTTCGTCGAATGGCTTGAGCATATAGTGAAAAGCCCGCACCTTGAACGCATCGACGGCATATTGGTCATAGGCGGTGGAGAAGACGATCTTCACCTGCGAATTCAGCTCGCCGACGATTTCCGCCACTTGAAGCCCGTTCAAGTCCGGCATGTCCATGTCGAGGAACAGGACATCCGGGGCTTGTTCCTTCACTTTCTTAATCGCATCCATGCCGCTGTTCGCCTGAGTCACCCGGTCCACGTCAGCGAGCTGCTCCAACAAATATACAAGCTCTTCCCTTGCCGGTGCTTCATCATCGGCAATTACGATATTCCAACCCATGGATCCCTCACCTCACCCAAAAAGTAATTTTCGTTCCTTCCCCCGGACTGCTCTCGATTTCAAGCGGCCGCACTTTCCCGTAATGATAGCTCAGACGCTGTTCGATATTACGCAAAGCCATGCCTGTATGATCTTCCTGCCCGTCCTCCCGGATGAAGGTCAAGCCTACTCCGTTATCCTCGACCGTAATTCGCGCATGCCTCTCGCCGCTTTCCGGCTCCTCCTTCACGATGAGCCGGATCACGCCGGTCCTCTCGATGCCCTTGATCCCATGCACGATAGCGTTCTCGACGAGAGGCTGAATCGTAAACGGAGGAATGTGATGATCCAGTACGCGTTCGTCAATATCGGCGTAAAACTCCAGCTGATCCCCGAGACGCGCTTTAATCAGACTCAGATAGGACATTACCAATTCATATTCGTCGCGAATCGTAACCATTCTTTGGTTGCCGTTGCTCATATTTTTGCGTAAAAATTTCGACAGATGCATCACCATCTGACGCGCCTCTTCCGGTTTGGTGCGAATGAACGATTTGACCGTGTTCAGCGCGTTAAACAGAAAATGCGGATTCATCTGGGCCTGCAGCGAGCGAATCTCGGCTTCCGCAAGAAGCTGCGCCTGCCTCTCCGATTCGACAAACGCATACTGCTGGGACAATAGTCCGGCCAGGGAAGTCAGCATACGCCGGCGGGATGGATTGTCATCCTGCTCCCGTTCAAAATACAACCGGAACTGTCCGATCGGCCGCTGATTGGGAATGCCAACGAACAGGTCGATGCAAAACTTCGTCTTTCTTCCTTCCATCACCCAATCGGAACCGTTCTTGGTGAAAAACGCGCCAACCGCTTTCGTCTCTTCATTCAACACCTTGGCGATTTCCTGAACCGCCTTCTCGAACTCCAGCCGCCAGAGCGGCATCGTCATATCGGCGATTTGCAGCGCTCGGTGGGCATGCTCCGCGCCGATACGGTCCTCTTCCCGCTCCATCGTATTGTACAGCACAAAATAAAGCGCAACCCCGACGCTGTTAGCGAACGTTTGCGGAAATCCGATGAGCGATACCAAGCCGACCGCTTCTTCCCATGGCTTAGCCAGCAATAAAATGAGCCCCATCTGCAGCGACTCGGCCATGAATCCGACGACGAAGGCGAGCTGGACCGACGCTACCTTGCGGAAGCGCCTCTTGAACGCATTGCGGCAAAGCCCCGCCAACACGCCTTGAAGGATAGGAGCAACCATACAGGCGACCGCTACGAATCCGCCCAGGCTGTAACGATGCACGCCGGCAGCGATACCGACGATCAGTCCGCTCTTCACCCCTCCAAGCAAGCCGGCAATGACAACGCCCACGGTCCGGGAATTGGCAATGGCCGCTGTCGGGGAAACCTCGCCGATCCACGGGGCCGGTTGATACGTATAATTGGAGACGGTCACACCAGAGTACGTTCCGATAACCGCATAGGCGGTGAAAAAAACAAGAAACCGCCATTGATACGTCTTGTCCCCTTGATAGCTCATATAGCTGCGCATCCAGCGGCCGCGGGAAAAGGCAAATGCGAGCGCTATCAGAAAGCCGACCCGCTCGATCATATCGACGAATAGCTGCAGCATCGCTTCATGCCCCCCTGCGTACCCTTTTAACGTTATCCTAGCAGATATGAACCGCACTTGCAGTACAATTTCGTTTCCAGTGAACGGTCAGCTGTCGACATTCTTGCACCGCAAAGCAAAAAAAGGCTGGTCAGATCGCCACAGCAGCAGCGTTCTGACCAAGCCTTCGAAACGATTACACGCTGAATCTTGTGCGATACCCGCACTTCCTGCATAATTCCTCAACCGCTTCTCTTCTGGAGAAACCGTTATACAGATTGTTCGCCCGTTCTCCCTCCACGATCTCGGAGAACGGCGTCCGGTGAATATTTCCTAAATTAATAACGCCCTCTCCGTCCAGACAGCAAGGCACTACCGTTCCGTCCACAAGTATACCCGCCTGGTTCCGAAGCGCATGACAGAATCCGCTTCCCTCTATTTCCGGCGCCTTGAGATCGGGCCATTGAAATTCATGATCCTGATTCAAATAAATACGGTCGGCAATTTTCAATCCGCTGCCTCGCACGAATTTTTCTTCGATTCTGTAGGGCAGATGAAATTCGCGTTCGATGATTTCCAGAATTTCGCGATTTCGGTTTCTTTGCTGGTTCGTTGCATTGTCCGTATCGAGATTCCATAGCCTCAATGAGATGATCATGCCGGTTTTCTGTACCGCTTCCTTTACAAAGGACAAAACACTGGAAATGTAGCCTTCCTTGTCGGTGGAGCCGGCATGTCCGTCAAAGCTATGCAGCGAGAAGTTCATCTGACGAAGCGCCGGTTTCATCATGATTTTAGGTCCGGCTTTATGGAGCAATGTCCCGTTGGTCGTAATATTGACTTTAAACCCTTTTTCATGGCTGATATCGAGCAGTTCATCGATCTTGGGATGAAGCAGCGGCTCGCCTTTTAAATGAAAATAAATATAATCCGTATGAGGCCGAACTTGATCGAGCGTTTTTTTGAAATCTTCGATTTTAATAAAATTGGCTTGCCGCTTCGTTTGCGGACAAAAGCTGCAAGCCAAATTACAGACGCTTGTAATTTCGATATAAAACTTCTTAAACTTCTTCATCCATCCATACTCCGATCCTATTTGCGCTGTACGCAGCTAGTAGCTTCCCCGTTCATTTTAACCGTTCATGGCGTTTCTTTCAATGAAATCCCGGGAGACTCGTCTTCCAAAATAGCAAAAGCCCTGACCGGCGAACCATCCCCGCCCTTAATCTTTAAGGGCACTCCAAAAAACATAAAGTCTGTTTCCTTCGGCAGCCGGTCCAAATGAATTAAATCCGTGTACGTGATGATTCTCTCGCCGAGTAGAGCTCTCTCTAACTCTTCCGTTAGATTCCCGCCTACAAATCCCGGATTCAACCCGATGATTTTACCGGCTGCTTCTATTCCGACCTCATCTATAAACAACAATCCTCTGTCTCTGGGCCAATCCGGTTGCCGGGGATCGACAACCCGAGCCCTGCCAAAAAAACGTTCCAGCGGTATTTCATCTAACGTTTCCAGACCTGCATGCATATGAGAAAAGGCGTCAACGTGCGTACCCGTATGCGAACCGAGGATGAGCTGCCGCAATTCCCACGCATGCGTTTCATAGGTTTGCACCACGGCAACACGTACTTCCGGATCGCCGGGAAAAACAGGCATGCCCGTATATAAGGGTACGGATAAATCAATGATCTTCATGTCCATCCCCAGAAGAAGCCGTCCCGATCCCAGGCAACCCGGCCGCCATGGAGTTTCTTGAATAATTTTTTGACCTCTTTGGAAATGGACGTATTTCCGTTCTCATTCACATAAATATAGGATTCTCCGAAGTGGCTGACAATATGGTTAACGGCGTCGCTTTGATATAAAATGCCCGCATTCTTGACCTTGGCGAGCATCCAATCCGCAACATCTTGGGCTGAATATTCCACATCTATTCTCTCCTAACTGATAAGGGTTCCCTGTTCAGTATAGCCGAAACCTGCTGATTTAGCGAACCGTTGGTACGCGTGGAGGAACGTGTACCGTCAACAGAAAAACACCCCTTGGCAGTGGCTTAGACCTACCTGGCGGTAAATCCCATCGCCTGACTTAAGGGGTGTTTGTACGAATGGCTACTTCACCTCATTTGCCGCATTTGCCGCATTCGCCGAATAGGCGACTTTATTGGAGGTGGCGACCACGATATCCTTGGAATCTTTCACCACGATTTCGATATTGAACTCCTGCGAACCGGCAGCTTCCGGCGTTACGACCGCTGTTAATTCGCCAAGCTTCTTGCATTCGGTGACAGCCGGTTGACCGTTGATAAGCACGACGCCATTGTGCGGCAGGTTTTGCCCTGACACCTTCACAACCTGATCGTCGCCGGAGGCCTGGACTTGGATGTCCTCGATCTCGAGCTTGCCGGGCCCTAATACGTAATTCGGGTCCTTGATCGTCCCGGCCCAATCGCCGTATCCATATTGTTTGCCGAACATAATATCGTATTGCAGCTTCTCATAGCTTTGCAGCGCATTCTCATCGATCCCCATCGCCGCGTACATGTTTTTCGGCGGGATGACGGGCGACTTTTGCGAAAGCTGATATAAAAAATCCGTGTAATAAGTGCCTGGGCGCTCAGCCAGCTTCAATACGTATGAACTGAGGAACGAAGGACTCATGTCCAGCTTGTCCTGATGCTGAGGCAAGTAGTTGTTCCATACGAGCACCGGGACACGGTACATTTTATTCAGAAAATCCGGGTCGTTCTCTTGCAGGTAGCCGCTATCTTTATAAGCTTTATAATTTTCGCCGAGGCTTGGCAAATGATCGCCGAAAAATACGATAATGGTCGGCTCCTGTTTCTGCTCGTAGTACGTGACCAGCTGCTTCAGCATGTTGTCCGCTCCTTGCAAGCCTTGGGCCAGCGTTTCGAAGAGACCCTTCGCTTCGCCGGTCACGCCGGTCACCTCGATTGTATTCTCCTTGAATTTACCGGGGTAGTAATGGTAATGATTCTGCATCGTATTGGCAAAAATAAAATCGGGCCCCGGCGTCTTCTCCCCGGATTCGATAATATACTTCGCCACGGAGCGGTCGGACAAATAAGGACCTTCATAGTCGGGTTCAAAAAACTCCTGCGAGATGTACTTCGAGAAACCGAAGTTCTCATACACCTTCTTGCTGTTATAAAACCAGCTATGGAATGGATTAATCGCCGTCGTGTCGTACCCTTGACGCTTCAATATGCTGGCCATGGAATCGATGCCTTTATCGACATACTGATTATATGGAATCGAACCTTGCGGCAGGAAGCGCATCGAATTGCCCGTCAATACCTCGAATTCGACATTGGCCGTACCGCCCCCGTATTGCGGAGAAAGCATCGTTCCGCTCGAATATTTAGCGCTCAGCGCGTGATAAAAGGGAATCGGGTCTTGACTGAACGTCAAGCCTTTCACTTGCGTCGCATCCCAGAACGATTCGCTGAGGACGACAATGATGTTCGGCTTCACATCCCCTGCAACCGGTACCGCCGGGGGGACGGACGAAGCAATCGAGCGGATGCTTTGATCGTTATAGCCGGACGGCTCCTTCAAGTTCAAAAACTTTAAATTCATGATCGTCGACAACAGAAAGCCGTTCGTCTTCACATTTTCCGTTTGATCCCAGGCCAGGTTTTCTATATTGGCCAGTTTCTTCAAGGAAATGGCTCCGTCGTTATAGATCGAAACCAGCAGAAGCGCGGAGAACAACCCCATCGTCGTACGGTGCTTCCATTTCAATTTCACGGCGACTCGCGGCAGCTTATAAAGTAACAACAGGCTGACTGCAATAAACACGACAACTCCTGATATCACCGTAAAATTGAACAGGCCGCCGATATAAGGTGTCATGTCCTTCGTTTCGCTCGTAAGCAGCAGATCCCAGGGCAGGAACGGGACGCCGAGAATTTCCAGCTTGATCCCGCTGATGAGACTGAACGCCAGACAGACGGTGGCCACCAGCCAGAACGAAAGCCGGACACTGTTCGTAAGCGCGCTGAGCAGCAGCAACAGCCCCAACACGACCAAGGCGTTCAGCGTCAGTTTCGGAATCGCCAGGAACGTCCAGCCGAACGTATCGCCCCACTTGCCCCGGCTCAGAAGCTCGACTAAAAATACGATCCAAACTGAACATAAAAATAACGGCAACCGCCGCGCCGTTTGAATGCCATAATGACGAATCGCAAGCTGTAGTTCCCCCATGTTCTCCTCACATTCGATGTCTGATATAGTAGGTCGCTCGAATTATAAATTTTTTATGAAGCACCTAGTCTCAGTATAGCATACTTTACGTTTTTCAGCTTCTCTTGCATTAATTTTTAGTTAATATCCAGTCCATGGATTTCGGTTTACCCGCGCGACATTCGATCTTCCCCCGTTTGCATATTCCCGGCTACGTTCTGTTTTTGTCCGGATCAAGCAAACACCCCGCAACATAGCCGCAGGCGCAGGTTGCGGGGTGTAAATCGCATTACGTTATGGGGTGAGCTCCGCTTTCTCCCTGGCGCCTGCCAGCAGCGCCGCATCGGTCTCCGTGGCGGCGGCGATCGGTCTGGACACGACGCCGGTCATCGCACCGTTCATAAAGAGGCAATGATGATCGTAGCAGCCGTCCTCCTGAAGCATCAACGGAATAAACCGCGGGAGATTGGACGCGACCCCTTCGTTGTTCGGGTCGAGGATCCAATCGATCTTCTTCCAGTCCAGGATGCCTTCTTCCGTCTTGATCGGCGTTTCATAGGGGTAAGCCGCTTCCAGCTCGGCCGTATACAAATACATGCCGCCGTAATGCCGGCCGTCCACCAGCCAAGTGACGATCCCTTTGAAGCGAACCGTATCCAGCCGGATGCCGGTCTCCTCATATACTTCCCGCAGGACGGAAGCCCGCGGCGTCTCGCCGTTCTCGACCTTCCCGCCTACGCCGTTCCATCTGCCCATCCAGGAGGGCTTATTCCGGTTTAGCAGTAAAATTTCATCGCTTCTTCGAATAAAACAAATGTTATAGGCTAACATACCGCACCTTCTTGAACAGGAAATTATCGCCGCATTACCGGACGAACGTAATGTAATCCGTATTGGCCGGCTCGAAGCCTTCGGCGCGCAGCAGCGCGTTCACTTGACCGCGATGATAGCTGCCGTGCATGGACACATGCGTTAAAATATCGGCCAGCACCGTCTGAAAAACGTCGCCTTTCGTGTTCCGGTACGTCGTCGCTTCGGACAAGTCGCTCTCGTTCAAGCGTTCGAACAATCGTGCATACCCGGCCCGATTCGCTTCCGCCATACGCCCGCACTCCGCCAAATCGGCCTCCGGCCAGATCGGAAACGATCCGCCGTCTTCCCCGTTCATCCGGGTCAACCATACGTTCTCGGCGCCCAAAATATGGGCGAACAGCCTGACGGCTTTATCCGGTTTGCCATCGGAGGCCTGCAGCGCTGCGAGGATGCGCAGGTTGGCCCAATGCACATGATCAAACATACGTTCCAGATGTGTTTTGATCGTTATCATACGGTAGTTCCTTTCGTCCAGGAGTGATCGGTCAATTAACTAAAGAGGTCCATCAGGACAATCATGGCGAGCAGCCCGAAGATGAAAGAAAACGTGGAAATCCGCTCGTTCCCGTCGCCATGGCTTTCCGGAATCAGCTCTTTGTATACGATAAACATCATGGCACCCGCGGCAAACGACAGACCGTAAGGGACCAGCCCTTGCACGTAATGGGTCATTCCGTAACCGAGCAGCGCGGCAAAAATCTCGACAACACCGGTCAGCGTCGCCACCAGAAACGCCTTCCAACGGCTAATCTCCTGATAGCTCAAAAACAAGGCGACGAGCAGCCCCTCCGGCATGTTTTGCAGCCCGATTCCGATCGCCACGATAGCGCCGAGCTCGGGGTTCACGTGCGCGTAGCTGACCCCCACCGAAAGACCCTCGGGTATATTGTGCAGGAATAATGCCGCCACCACCAAGAACGCTTTATCCGAAATGACCTTCTGCGGACGCTCCACATCGATGTGAGGAATGAACTTCTCCATTAAGCTTAAGATCGTTACCCCCATCATGACGCCGACGGAAACGACGAACGTGTTGGAAACGTCAAGCGCCTGAGGGATTAAACCGAACATCGAAGCGGACACCATCACGCCCGCCGTAAAGGCGAGAAGCAAATCCCGCCAACGGTGGGTCAGCTTTTTGAAAAATAAGATCGGTAACGCGCCTAATCCGGTCGACAGCGCCGAACAAATGCTCCCGATCAGCAACGTCTCGATAGATTTCGCCTCCTTGTACGACTAGACTATGATGTAAGTATTTCCATTATATCGAAAGCTGCCCGAAAATCAGCCCTGCACGTTTCGTTCAGCGCTCTCGCCGGCGTTCACGCATGGCCTGCAAACGCACGCCTTCCCCTTTCGCTCGTCCGGGATCCGTTCCAGCAGCGTCTTGGGGACCAGCGCCTTCCAGCACCAGCACGCTTCGATCGGCTTCCCCTGCACGTAACTGCACCCGTTATCCGCTCCGCAAAGCGGACATTGCCCGGCACAGGCCGTTCCATTATTCACGCGCTCACCGCCTTTCCCGCTTCCGGCCCCGTCTTCATGTGCTCTATCATATCATGGACTTGTCAAAAAAGGACACTCCCAGGGATGCCCCTTCTATCTATTTAATTCGATTAATAATTTATGCCGCTAATTGATCTGAAGCGTGAACCAAATGAACAGTATCCCTAAATGCAAGGGATAAAAACTGCGCCACAGCCAAGCCGGCACCTGACGGCTTATCGGCAATGCCCCGGCATATAAAAGCAGCGTCGCCAATACGCTGAACATTTGGATAGGAACGCCCGCATACAGGATTAGCGTCAAGACGGCATGTGCGGCAACGGCCCAATACGTGCGGACATACCGGTACACGAGCACGAGGATAAGCCCGTACACCCCATAATCGAACGGAATCCATAGGAGCAGACCCGCGGCAGCCGCGATTACGGCCGTCTTCAACCCCCATGAAAGCTTGTCGATCGCCCAGAGAACCGTCAAGCTAATCAACAGCGTGCCGACGACATTCATCTCCAGCGTCTTTAACAAAGCCATATAAGGAATTTGCGCGACGGCGAAAATAAACAACAGACGCAGCAAATAGCGCCAGACGCTGCGCGTATGCAGGTAGCCTTGAACGAGCAAATACGCATAAACGGGAAAAGCCATCCTTCCGACAACCCGCCATAACGGGTCATCCGGATAAAAAACGTAACCGATATGATCCGCGGTCATGCTGATCATGGCGACCCATTGCCACATGACAACCACTCCCCCTTACGCGTGATTAGGACCGGTTATTCGTCGATTTCGGCCTCGTATTCACAGCGGTACCGTTCGATCCCAGGATATTTTTCCCCCAATCCGATCACGGTGAACCCGATATTCCGATAAAAATTTACCGCTTCCTCATCGGTCTCCGCTACGATACGGGCCGGTTTTTTGAGCGCGAGCAGTTCTAGTATTTGTCCCCTGCCGTAACCGCGCCCGCGCGCGTCGGGGTGAACGGCTAGATGTTTAATTTCCATCTCGTTCCGATCCGACACCGTAAAACCGACAATGCCGACCAGTTCCCCCTGTTCTTCATAGCCATACAGCTCGAGTTCCTCACTTCGCTCGTACTCGCCGACGACTTGCTCCAGCAGGTCGGGATCGGGAAATATCGAATACTCCAGGAGCTCCCGGACGGCAGGCTCCTGCAATTGGGTTTTGAGGTTGGTTAACATCATGTCTCACTCCGTCTCTTGTTTATACAGGAAATTGCTTCGCATTTGCTTTCGACACCAGACGGCCCGACTCCTGCAAGCCTGCGAAGGAATAGCTTGCTTCCCCTTGCCCGGGTGGTTCGGGCTTACGAACAGCAGCCCCCATCACCGTCGCGTCATCCGCAACCGGCTTTGGAGGCTTTGCCTATGAGCGGCCTGACTTTAGCCGCCTCTGCAGGAGCGCACGTTAGCGGCAGCAGCAGCGAAGCGGCAAGCAGCAGCGCTTTTTCCACATGAGCTTGTTTCCTCCTATCGGTACGTTCACCTAACTAACGCAAGCCGCCAGGAAAAAGTTACAAAATCAGCCTGTCAACCGATCCCCAGCACATCCGCCAGCAGCGACAAAACGAGCAGCCCCCCCATCGTTCCAATCGCGGCAAACCTTATTCCGCGGTTCGACTTCACTCCCTTCGCGCCTACTATAGAGCGCGTGTATAAGAAGAAGCCGACGGCAAGCAGGATCGCCTCAACGGCGATACTGGCCGATGCCGAGGTCCACAAGCCGAATCCGAGCAGCGGCAAATCTCCGGTATTGCCGGGCAATATCGGCATATCCGTCCGGTGCACCGCCAGGTCGAGCAGCCAGTGACTGAACGCTACGGCGGCAATAACGAGACCTCCTCGCCGCCCCCATAAGCGGCCGCCGATCCAGCCGGCCAGCAGGCTGATGAGCAGCGCTCCCAGCAAGGAGTGCGAATAATCGGCATGAATGATGCTTTCTCCGTAGCCTCCCGCCCCGACCGGCTCCATCGTTTCCACCCCCGCCAGAAACAAAGGGACGAAGACGACGTCCAGCAGCTGCGTGCTTACGACTAATGCCCACAACGGTACTTCAGGCGTCTTCGCCTTCACCGCGGCAGCCAATCCAAAATGTCCGGCAAACATCTTACCATCCCCCCTTGCGTGCTTTCGCATCTAAAATTCCGCAGACCACACTGAACAAAAACAGGAATCCGATAAAAGTCATCGCGTATCCCCCGCTCTCTCGCTCCATGCATCGGGTTTCGTCAGACCGCTAACCCGCTGCTGCTTCAACACCCGCATGCCGGCCAGAAACGCATCGATCAGCAGCTCGAGCGTATCGTCCAAGCCAAGCGGCATCCCGAAGCCGCCCTGCTGCTCCAGGGAGGCAAAGCCGTGCAGCATACTGCGAAAGCAGCGGACGACGTAATAAACGTCCTCCCCCTGATATTCGTACACGTCAAGCACACGGACGACCAGGGCGACAAGCGCCTCCGATTCGCGGCGGTGGTCCTCATCGTCAGCCTCCGGCGCCCGCAGCGTCGCCTCATACAAGCCCGGATGCTTCCTCACGAAGCTCACGTAGGCGCGGGCAATGGCGCGCAGCGCCTCGTCGCCGGACCGGCCGACGGCAGCGTGCCTCATGTCGGCCGTGAGCAGCCCGATGCCGTACACGGCCATCTTCTTGCGCAAACCGGGAAGCCCGTTCACATGGTTGTAAAGCGATGGAGAGCGAACGTCCAGCTTGTTCGCAAGCCCGGCCAAACTGACGTTCTCCAGCCCCTGCTGATCAGCGATTTCGGTGGCTGCCTGTAAAATAGCCGGTAAATCCAATCCCATTCTCGGTGACATGCTAAACGCTCCTTTGTGCGGGTTTTCCGTTTAATCGCAGTTCGGCTTGGGCAATCGCGCGGTCTATCGCCTGAAGCGGGTTCGGCAGCAGATCGCCGTGACCGACCGCCAGCATCGAGGGCTGCAGCTCGCGCAGCTTCCGGACGCTGTCCAGCGCCGTTTGTTTATCCCACGTAGCCATCGCCGGAAAAGGAAACCAAGGCACCATCTGGCCCGATACCGCAATTCCGCCTCTTGTTTGCATCGCGTCCCCGGCGATCAGAAAGCCGGTGCGTTCGTCGTAGAAGGCCATCGAGCCAGGCGTATGCCCCGGTACGGAGACGGCCGTCAGCGAACCGATCCGGTCGCCATCCTTCAGCAGAACATCGGGACGGGTTTGCAGCTTCTTCGGCAGGCCGCCGCGGATCGGCCGTTGAGGCTCGCCCGGATCCAAGGAAGAATCCGCGCGCATTAACCGTGCGTCGCGGACCGAGATCAGAACCGGCGCGTCCGGCAGCTGGCGCTTCAGTCCGTCAAGCGCCCCTACGTGATCCCCGTGAGCATGCGTCAGCGCGATGCGCACGATCGGCTTCCCGATGAGCCGAGCCGCTTGCAGAATCCCCTTCAAACTTACCGAAAGCGCGGCATCGATAAGCGTTAAACCGTCTTCTTCCTCAATCAAATAACAATTTACCGGAAATAACCTAGGAAAAAATGTCAGTTGCGCCAAAGTCAATTCTCTTTTCATACGCATCATAAGATTCACCGCTCCCATAAACTAATATCGTTAGTTTTATAATAACTAATGTTATTAGTTTTGGCAAGTAAAAAATGGCAGCTTGCTTCATTTTATGTTCAATAACAAAAAGAACCGCCTCCCCGCCGTCAGCTCTATGCGGGAAATCGGTTCTTCTCTTCATAACGGGGTCGGCGCGTTAAGCATGGACGGACTGCAGCGTTTCATAGAAGTCCGGCGAACCGCTCAGCAGCCAATTGCGGTGAAGCACAGCTTGCTCGATCTGCTCCGGTTCGCCGAGCGGCCAACCCATCCCGACGCCGACGGCGTAATCCTTCATCAGCATCAGGAATGCGGCTGCCCAGTCCCGAGTCCCGCGAATCGTGGGGACGAGCGGATAATATTTGTCATAGGCGGCACGAATCAGCGTATGCACGACTTCCTGCAGCAGCGAAGGAAGCTCGGCATTCTTCACCTTCTCGGCCAGTTCGTCCGAAAATTCCGGTTCGTCGGTGGACGCGGCCGCTTCGTATTCGTCCGCTGTAACATGACCTTGTTCTTTAGCAACCCACAGCATCATCCGGTTCAAGGCCGGCTTGAAGACGGCGGGTACCGAGACCGTCAGCTCCGGCTGCGGATTGTCCAGATTAACGACGAATGATTCGCCGAAGTTATGGAACTTCACGTTGCCGCGTATGCCCAGCCAGCGCAGCGCAAGCAGCGCATGGGTGCGCACCTTGCTATCCAGCTCTTCGTTGCGGCAAACGCGACGCAGCAGCTTCTCGCTGCGCGGGTCCGGCAGCATACAAAGCAAGCGAACGCACGAGAGCGCCTGCTCGGGATCTTCGATCCATTCTTTCGCGTTGTTATATATCGTATCGACGGATCCGCCTTCGTGAATCCAGTCAAGTTCAATCCGTCTGGCGGCATATTCCGCAAGCGGGATCATGCCTTTTTCCTGTAACGTCTCTTCGCCGTGCTGCTCCACAAGGTCGCCGTATGCTTTCTTCAGGTCGGCCTCCAGCCCGGTCAGCATCGCTTTATGCTCGCCGGTCCCCCGCATCCGGGACACCGCGGCCATCCATTCCCCAAGCGCACGCGGGTTGTTCTGCCACATCATCATCGCGAACGAAATCATGTCCGGATCATAAGGGACCTGCGGCTGCAGGGCAAATCTCGCAAGCACCGTCTGGACATCGTACTCCTTACGCATGAAAGTCAAGGCGAGGATCAAGCCGTTCCACGCACTGGCGTTTTCCTTATTTTCCAAAATCGCGCGATATAAACAAAAAGCCGCGACGCCATATGATTCCGCTTGTAAATATTGGCGCCCCATCGCGCCGTAATCGCCATTCTGGCTCATGTACGGTTCAACCCCCAAGATGGAAAAGATATAGCAACAGTATAACGTATTCGCTTGAACTTGAAAAATATAGATTTTTCACATAAAAATAAGTGCCGGTCCCCGCATTTGCAGCGAAGGACCGGCACCTCGTTTACGGAATCTTGATTTTAGGGAAGGTCAATCAGCATAAACAGCGTCTGACCTTCGGCTTGAAGGGACAGGTTGGTAACGTCCTCGATTCGCGCGGAATCCCGGCGATCGAGCTTGTTGTCACCGTTCAACGTCAGCGAGCCTTCAATGACGAACAGGAACGTACGCCGCCCTTCCTTCTGCTGAAAGTCGATCGTTTCGTTCTCCAGCTCGCTCAAATAGATCGTCATATCTTGATGGATGTGCGCGATATGGGGACCGGATGCGTTGGAAACGACCGGCAGCAATTGGTGGCGCAGCTTCGTCAAGTCGTAATCCGTCGTTTCGTATGACGGGGTTAATCCCCGTTCGGCCGGTATGAACCAAAGCTGCAGCAGCTGTACTTCTTCGCTGGACGGGTTGACCTCCGAATGAATGATGCCCGTGCCCGCCGACATCCGCTGCACTTGGCCGAACGTTGTGACGGCTTTGTGGCCGGTACTGTCTTCATGCTGCAGCTGACCCTTCAGGACAATCGTGACGATCTCCATCTCGCGATGCGGATGAGCCCCGAAGCCGCGTTCGCCTGCAATCGTGTCGTCGTTCAACACCCGCAAGACGCCGAAGTTCATGTTCTCAGGATCGTAGTAGTCGCCGAAGGAGAAACTAAAATTGCTTTTCAACCAGCCGTGGTCAGCAGAGTAACGGGAAGCAGCGGGATAAATGCGTATCATCGAATAAATCCTCCATTCTCTTGACAGTATTAGGTGAGGAGGTACGCTCCCATCGGGCGCAGCGGGCCCAATGCTCACAGCAGCGCGTCAAGCGAATAAGCGCCGGCGCCGATGAATGCGATGCCGACCGAAACAGCAATCAGCACCAGGTTGTATTCGTATCCGTTCGACGAAACCCAGTAGCCGTTAGCAGCGTGCACTTTCACGATCGCAACAAGCATCGTGACCGCGATCAACGCGGCGGCAACCGGTGTGAACAGCCCCGCAGCGAACAATATGCCGCCTGCGAGCTCCATCAACCCGGCGAGCACCGCCATAAGTACGCCCGGCTTGATACCGATGGAGTCCATCCAGCCCCCCGTGCCTTTCGGACCGTAGCCTCCGAACCAGCCGAACAGCTTCTGAGCGCCATGCGCCGCTAACGTCAAGCCAACAACCAAACGAATGATCAACAATCCGGTGTCCATCATCATAAAAAAGCCTCCCAAAGTTTTATTTTATCTTAAAGTTAAGACTTCACGCAATAAAATCTTAATATTAAGATTTATACATAAAAATAATTCAACCTTTCGGCCGATCGTCCCCGTCGAATTATCTTTAATTTAAGATAAATATATCGGATCGTTTGACCGCTGTCAACAGGTATCGAAATATTCCTTGATTGATGTCAAGCGCGCAGGCGAATTGGGGAATGCTATCAGAAAAATGGGTTCCCCGGCTAACGGAGGTCATGTTGAATGTTGAAAAGCTGGTTCTTTTTCATCGTGTTCGCCGCTCTGTCTGCGTCCGTGCCTGTGACGACGGCTTTCGCTGCTGTGTCGCTGCAGATAACGCCCCTCGCAGCCGCGCCAGCAAGCCCGGCCGGCGCCGGCCTCGACCGTACGGCGGAGCTCGGTCGATCCGGCAGTACGCCGGGCTTCGTACCGCCAGGCCTCGGAGGAACTCCTCTTCCCTACGGCGGGATTCAAGCTTTCCAGACGAATGCAGCCGACGCCACCAGCCGGGCCAACTGGGGGCTGCTCGGTTTGCTCGGGCTGTGCGGGCTTGCCGGAAGACGGGGTCGGAACGAAAGTTAATGCATCACGGGCTGCTTTTCGGGTTCGAATCCGTACGTTAATAGCCAAGGGGCCCAGCGGCGAATGCATCCTGTTCTCCATTCCCGGTCATCCTCCATCCATCAATCCGTGCGTCAATTCCCCGCTAACGTCGAGTGCCTCCATGTTACAGCCACTGTACTACCAAACTGACCCAGTACGCACCCGGTAAGAAAAAAAGCTGCGCAAGCAGCGTGCCCGCAAACCGCGAAATCATCAGCAGGCCGAAAATACGTCCGAGCTTGCTCCGCGCCTCGGCGTTCGCAATCGCTTTATCCGTAATGAGCGCCAGCTGAGGGTCGACAAACACCGTCATCATAATCGTCGCAATTCCGTTGATGAGTCCGGACGATTGCGATGCCGTCATACTGTAGGCCGGTACCAGATGAGCCGCATACAACGAAGACAGGACGCCTACCGTATAGATTGCGGTGACGACGGCGTTCAAGACGAGCAGCCGCTTCGGAATGCCGTAATATCGGAGACTACGCAGCATGGAAAGACGCGGTTTGCGCAGGTGATGCTTCGCGTGCCTGATTTTATCGACAGTGACGCTGGAGATCAGCTTCGGGATCGAGCCCTCGATTTCCAAATGCGCAATGACCCTCGCGAACAAAAAGACAAAGGTCGGAAACAGCGCAATCGCGACCAGCGTCCCGAGCGAAGATGCGCCCAAAATGTATCTGAAATACGTTTCCAGCGGAAACGATTCGCTGCCTTTCGCCTGGTCGATCAGCTTCGCCGTTAACGGCGCTTGAATCAAATTCGCGGTACGCGACACAAGCACGACGACCCCCGTTATGGATAGCGCGACAGCCAGCTTCCCGGCGCGTACGCCCGACAACCGGATGGCGTAAGACAGCGTTTCAACGCTATGAATCACCAGAGTAAGGATGCACACCCACATCAACGTACTGATCACCGGACTCCCTCTCCCATCCCGCCTAAGACATCGTTGTACTGCGTCTCCTCCGACAGTCCTTTCTGTCCGGCTGCCGGAACCGAACCCGGTGTCCGGTTCACCCCCCGAATGAATACGGCAAGCTCGTCCATTAGGAATAACTTTCCAGCAGCTACAGACACTATATCGAATTCGGTACCGAATGTAAATAAGCCGTCATACGGCGGTTTTGCATGCGCCGCAATTCTACGCGTTACGACGATTTCCCGAAACCGTACGTCAACAGCGCTGTCGAATCGGTCCAGACTTCCGATTGCGTCGACCGCAGCACGACGGAGATCAGTTGAGTGCCGCCGCGTTGAGCCGAAGCGACCAAACAATAGCCGGCTTCATCGGTAAATCCTGTTTTCACCCCGTTAGCGCCTTGAAAATAATAACCGCCGCTCGGCTGCACCAGCAAATTGCGGTTCGTATAGCGCTGCGGGGCCGGGGAACCGCTGCTCGAAACCGTAGAACCGGTCCCCGCGCTGCCTGCAACCCGATGCTCGGGCTCTGCTACGATGCGGCGAAACTCCGGCTGCTCCATCGCCTTCACGGCGATGATCGCAAGATCGTGAGCCGTCGAATAATGGTCAGGGTCGTGCAGCCCGTGCGGATTGACGAAGTGGGAGTCGTCCGCCCCCAGCTGCTTCGCCCGTTCGTTCATCAGCTTCGCAAAGCAGTTCATCGCTTCCCGCGTCTTCAGCTTGGCGCCGCACGATTTGCGGGCCACATGGACGGCGACCGTGCGGGCGGCGTCGTTGCCGGACGGCAGCATCATGGCCGCGATCAGATCGCGCAGCGTCAGCTTTTGACCGGCGGTCAGTCCTGCGGAGCTTTCACCGGGCGTACGCAAGCTCACCTCGTCGCCAACCGTAATCCGATCTTCCGGCTTCAACCGTTCCAAGGCGATAAGCGCCGTCATCACTTTCGTCGTGCTTGCGGGGTACATGCGTTCGCTTGCCCGTTTACTGAACAGAAGTTCCCCCGTCTCCCCATTCACGAGCACGGCGGCTTCCCCCTGAATGACGGGGCCCGGCTTCAGAAATTCCCCGCTGCTGACGGAGCGCCACGCGAAGGCCGCTGCCGGCTTCAGGCGGTCGAGGTGCGGCCAACCTATAGCCAGGATAACGGCGGTTATGCCAATTAACAACATGCGGCGAATCCATTTCATGACGCAATACTCCTCCCTGCTTCAACATTTTCGACCAAGATTTGAGCCTTACTCTAATATAGACGTCACAACTGTATGTTCCGCTGAATAAAGGCTGCAAATTTTTTTGAGGTCGTATCGGTATGATTGGCAATACAAAAAGCGCCTCTTCTCTGTAGAGACGCTTCAAGCGATCCGATTCCCTGCATCTGCCGATCAGAACTCTCCCTTCCCGACGAACGCGGCGGCTAATCGATCCGGTAAAAGAACACGCCGCGCAGCGATTCCAGCTCCTGCAGGAGAAGCTTCGCATCATCCCGCAGCTCGGTGAGCGGAACGCCATTGACGAGCGGCTGCTTCGGATACAGCTTGCGGACTTCCGCCCGAATCGCATGCGGGGCATGCGCCTCACTCGGGCGGAGCCGATGCGGTTGATGAAACAGCACCTTCGCCATGGCCCGAACCTCGTCGTCCCCGGACGACTCGAATCGAGCCAGCAGCCGGTCGTCCGTCATCGTCCGGATCTCCTCCGCGAAACAGGGCGTTTCGCGAATGAGACCCAGCACGGCCTTCGACAGCAGCGCATCCAGGGCCAGATGGTACGGATGCAGGAATATGCGGTGATCGCGAACAACGGCTTCCAGTATATGAGAGGCCGTCTCTTCATCGGTGCTCACAACATGGCCTTCGAAACGAATGTTTCGGATCAGCTCCGCCGGATGCCGATCGTACAAGCCCGCTGCATGCGTGTCGCGCAGGAAGCTGTCCAGGTGATCCAAGCCCAAAAAACCGGATCGGTGCGTCAACGGGGAGTCGGTATTCAGTAAGTCGACGATATCCGATGCGGACAAGCCGTGTTTGCTCAGCAAACCGGCTATCGGCGCCGACAAGATCAATTGTTCGGTCATGCGATGGTGATCTTGCCCGATCGCTTTCTCCACCGCGTGAGAGAAAGGCAGATGGCCGATATCGTGCAGCAGCGCCGCCGCATGCAGCTCGCGCCATTCCGGGAAAAACGTCTTGGCGAGCGCCCATACCCCTAACGTATGCTCGTACCGCGAGTGTTTGACCGGACTGGCTAAAGCGGCCGCTCCGAAATGGGATACGCGATGCAGCCGCCATAGTTCGCCCGTCATAAGCAGCCCCCGCTCAAGCGGGTCGAGCGGCACGTCCAAGCGATACATCGGCTCCCAGCAGGTGCTTGCGTTCGCCGGCTGTCTGACATAGCGATCTTTTCCATGGTTCATATAGGGGCCTCCCGCCAAAAAGATGAAATCTTATTATACGGCGGCGAAGACATGGCGTCTACTCCTTGCAGTTTTGCCGGATTTTAATTAATGTAATTAATAATTTATGTAATTAACTTCATTCACGTTGACTTACGACTCCATCCGAAAAGCGACAACGAGAACGCTTTGCACGGCGGCTTCTCCCTTCCTGTCTTCATAAAATGAAGCGTTGCGTTGATTTGGCCGCCCAACAATATAATCATGCTCGATAAGTACAACCAGGTCAGCAGAACGATGATGCCTCCGATGCTGCCGTACGTTCTCGAATAGCTGTCAAAGTGATTCACGTAGAAGGAGAACAGCATCGAGACGACAATCCAGCCGCCGGTCGCAAAGATCGCGCCCGGAATGACCGCTTTATACCCTAGCCGCACATTTGGCAAGTACGAATATAACAGCACGAACATCGTCCATAACACGACGAGCGGGATTGCATACTGAACCCATCCCCATAACTGCGAGAAATCGCCCGGCAAATGTGCCGTATGATAAATCCATTCGCCGATCATCCGGCCGAACACGAGCATGCTGAAGCTTAACAGGATCGCAACCGCAAGAACGACCGTCGTCAGCAGCGACATCGAACGGACGAGCCAGAACGGGCGGTTCTCCTCTTCATCGTACGCCTTGTTAAGTCCCTTAATAATCGCATTGACGCCGTTGGACGCCGACCAGAGCGCCGCGATCAATCCGAACGAAAGCAGCGAGCCGCTGCGGGTCTGCTCGATTTCATAAAAAACCTCCGAGATCGTCTGATTGGACATCTCCGGTAAAAACAAGCTTAACCGCTCGAGCGCGTCTATAGCCGAAAAACGGGTAAAACTAAGCAGTGCCGCGACGAAGATGAGAAACGGGAAGAACGACAGGATCAAATAATAAGTCAATTGAGCGGCCAACGCCGACACATCGTCATCTTGAAACCGGCAAATTAAGGTTTGAAAAAAAACGTTTTTTTTCTTCATCCGACTCCCGCACCTCCTTCAATCGTTAATTTGGGCTTCCTTACCAGCATAGTCCGTAGACTTTATTTTATTCACTATAACCGATTTCTTCCCGGCTGACGCAAAAACGACCGGTTTTGAATAGACCGGCCGTTTTCCGCATCAGCGCTTTATATAAGTTTCCGGCGGCGTTTGCGCCACAAAGGGGCTTACTTTCCCTGTATGGAACAAGTGCAGCTCATGCATGGCCCGCGTACATGCCGTGTAAAACAAACGTCTTTCGCTCTCCCGCCCGTACCGTTCCTCCGAGGCGTTATGCAGTATAACCGCATCGAACTCCACCCCTTTGGCCAAATAGGCGGGGATGACCAGCAGACCGGGCTCGAACGTAACCGTCTCCGTACTGATCAGCCGAACCGGCAAGCGCTCTTTCAGCGCCGCATACGTGTCCTGGCTTTCGGCCGCCGTTTTGCAAATAACGGCAAGCGTTCGGTGCCCTTCTTCGAGCAGTGTCTCAAGCTGCCGTACGATTTGTTCGCGCATGGCGCCAAGATCGGGGGCATAAGTTACCGTCGGCAGGAGACCGTCGCGGTTGAACGGCTCAATAACCTGCCCTCCGACCAGCATCCCGCGCGTAAATTCGACGATTTGCCGGGTCGACCTGTAGCTTTTGGTGAACACGATACGTTTGGACTGCTCCTCGCCGAACAGCGCGATCAAATCGCCGAACCGGTCGCGGTCCGCCGCCTGTACGTGAATCGCTTGATTCCAATCGCCCAGCACGGTCCATCGGCTGCTCGGGAACATTTGCATCAAATACGCGAATTGGAACGGCGAATAATCCTGCGCTTCATCAATAAACACATGCCGCACCTTCAGATTGCGGTGCGCGCCTTCGATGCGGTCCTTCAAATACAACAACGGCGTCGTGTCCTCGTTCGCCAGCTCTCCACGCTTCAACCGATCAAGGGTTAGAGCGCAAACCGCCGGCCAACATCCGGGCAGCCCCGCTTCGCCGGCCCAATCGAGAGCTTTCCGGGGACTTGCGAATAACGCAGCGTACGTCGCCGGCAGATCGACAAATTTGAGCCGTTTCACCCAGCTGCGCAGCGGCTTAAAATGCCCGTTGACAACCATCGCGGCCAAAGCTGCCTTTTCCTGTTCGAAATCGTCGAACGACTCTTCGGTAAACCGTTTCTTGCGGCGCAGCGCCTCATACGCTTCCATGTAAGCGTCCTGATCGAGCAGCTCAATTTCGTCCTCGACCCATGGCTTGCGCTTCTCGGCCCGCGCGAATTGTTTGAGCTGCTGCTGCAGCCATTCAACCAGCTGGCGCAGCCGGTTCGGAATCGACCAGCTCGGGTCGTACGCATAAAACTGCTGACGCATCGCCTCCGCACCGATCAGCTCGCGGTTTTGGAACATAACGGGTTTGAAAACAAGTCCTTCCTCCTTCAAACCGTTCACATACCTTTCCATGACCTGCAGGAACGAGAGGCTCGCTTTAAACTTAATGCTCTCCATACGCACGTCATAATCGGCCGTGTCCATCATCGTCAATGCATCGTCCAGCTGGCGGAACGGATCCTCAATGTCGAACGCATCTCCAAGACGGAACTCAATGTATTCCTGGAACGTCGTCTGCTCCATGTTTTCTTCGCCCAGCTCGGGCAAGACGGTCGACACATAGCTGTTGAACATCGGGTTCGGCGAAAACAATAAAATGTGCTCGGCGCTTAACGTCTCCCTATACCGATACAACAAATAAGCAACCCGCTGCAGAGCGGCGGACGTCTTCCCGCTGCCTGCCGCTCCTTGAACGACAAGAAGCTTGCTGCTGGTGTCGCGGATAACGGAGTTTTGCTCCTTTTGGATCGTCGCGACGATGCTTTTCATCTGGGTGTCCGACTGCTTGCCCAGCACTTGCTGCAACAGCTCGTCGCCGATCGTAATCCCGGTGTCGAACAAACTGCGGATCTCGCCGCCCCGGATCATGTACTGCCGCTTCAGCTCCATCGTTCCGCTTATTCGCCCCATCGGCGTATCGTACTGCGCAGGGCCGGGCGCATAATCGTAATACATGCCGGAGACGGGAGCGCGCCAGTCGTAAATCAGGAAGGTCTCGCCCGATTTCTCAAGAAGCGAGCCGATGCCGATATAGATTCGCTCGGCAGCGGATTCTCCGTCTTCGCGAAAATCAATGCGCCCGAAGTAAGGGGAGTCTTTCAGCCGCTCCAGAACGAGCAGCTGCGCCCGGGCATGCTTATGACTGCGTTCCCGCTCGGACAATACCTCGGCCTGCTGCTTCATGCTCGCATACGTTTCGGCCGCTTCGGCCGCATCCTCGAAGTTAACCGTTACATCGTCCCAGAAGTGTGTGCGGAGCGTGACGATATCGGAGCGAATCGCGCCAAGCTGTTCCTGCAGCGATCCGATCCGTTCCCGGATTTCCGCCGCCACGTGACGGACGCGTTGTTGTTCCTCTTGCCATTGCGGATGTTCATTGGAATTCATGCGACTTCTCCTTTAATAAAAAAATGTGAGGGGAAACGCTTGACACGGGCTTTTTATTGTGGTAATATTAAATTAGATAATTATGATTATTTATCTTTAAATTTTCAAGCGTTATATTTGATTTTAACACGGCCCGTCATGTAAATCAATTTCATACTTGTTAACTTCGAAGAACGATTCCACAATCGTTCTTTTTCTGTTTGCAGCAGAGGCTGGTTTTCTTGGATCTCTTGGATTTCCGTATTTTCCGTATTTCCCTTATTTCCTAATCTTCATTTCCCGGGCAACCGCACCAAACGCGGCCTTTTGACAAAAAATACGCCTGGTGCGGGGAACGGGCCAAACTCGCACCGCCCCCCGCCAAGCCGGCGACCCCTACCTAATTCGAGACCTGATTCAGGTCGTTTTTTTTCATTATCCTGCTGTGCAGCGGGACGCTATTACGCTCTGCTCCACGCCCCCCCGCGATTAATGGGCAGATAACCAATTCTCGATGCATCCTGCCGTTTTCTCCAGGTTCGACATCCCCGTCTCATCCACATACGGCGCATACCCGCGAAAATAATCCGGATGCCCGCCGACGATCGGCAGCTCGATACGCGTCTGCGGTGCGAACTTCCAGCGGTTCCACCGGACAAGACCCAGCAGGGTCCGTTCCCATCCGCCCCAGCTGCCGAGCCGTCCGACCGGGTCGACGGTTCGGCCGTCAAGGGATGACGCCCGGATCGCCAGAACCGCATGCTGCTCGTCAGGCAGCACCCGGCATTTGGGCGATCCGACGAGCACGTTGCGAAGGCGCAGGTGCGGAAACTCCTTCCGCAGCCACCGCGATACGTGAAGCCCTGCTACGCCACCGCCGCTATGACCGACGATAAGCACTTCTTCCAGCGTCGTTAACTCCTGCAGCTCGGCCCGGATACGTCTGGCGCCGATAGAACGCTCGGCGCGTCCCGGGGACAAGCCGAGGTCGACGGAGATTTCGCGAAGCTGCAGCACAAGATGCCGTCCCCAGTCACCATAAGGAAACACCGTCTGCACCGAGGGGCGATCATCGCCATGCGCCTTCAGCCGATCGGCGAGCGCTTCGCCGATCGCATCCATAAAGCGAGGCGCTGTAGCCATACCCGGCATCAACACAATATGACGTCTACGGCGCATCTTGGGAATATAAAATGCGGTCCATCAGGCTCGGGTGGGTGGAGCGAAACAGCTTGACGAGCAACGGCGGATTCATTTCGCTTAATGACGATTCGGCCAGCTTCTGATACATCGTGACGGCCCCCTCCTTGCTGCCGATCAGCTGAAACGCATAGATATCGGCCGCATGCTCCGCTTGCCGGGAAACGGCATTGCTGACCGGCAGGGAGACGAAGGTGAGCACCGAGATGAGCAGCAGCACCGCCGGCAGCGCAGCAGGCTCATGCAGACGGCGGATGCCCCAGTCATCGCCGTATCGCTTCAGCAAACGGCGAATGGCGAAGCTCCCGGCCCACAGAAGCACGAAGCTGGAGCCGACGGCACCGATCGCGCTCCACTCCAAGTGATGCTTCACATAATGCCCCATTTCGTGCGCCATGATCAGTAAAATTTCCGGCTCGTTCAGACGCTGAAGCGTAGTATCCCACAGCACGATCCGCAAGCTCCCCCCGATGCCGCTCACATACGCGTTCAAGGCGTTCGTTTTCTCCGACATATCGACTTCATACACGCGCTCGGCCGGGATGTGCGCTTTGTCCGCAAGCGACAAAATTTTCGCTTCCAGCTGCGGATCGGACAGCCGGTTG
This sequence comes from Paenibacillus sp. EPM92, assembly GCF_016586185.1. Taxonomy (NCBI): domain Bacteria; kingdom Bacillati; phylum Bacillota; class Bacilli; order Caryophanales; family Paenibacillaceae; genus Paenibacillus; species Paenibacillus sp. EPM92. The sequence goes on along the minus strand of NZ_BCPS01000068.1, from coordinate 122,411 downwards.
AATTGATTATAGAGCGGGTCGATGACGACCGGCTGGATGTACATCATAAACAGCGTGAACGGAATCGACAGCAGCCACAGCTTCAGCCACCAGCGCCCGCCCTTTCGCATAATCAGGAAAGCGACGGAAGCCACGATCACGATCAGCACATAGTTAACGCCAAAGTCGACGGCCCGGTCCTGCAGCCAGCTCCCCCATCCTTGGGTCGAGATGCCGTTCGTTCGCGATAACATATAGCTGAGCACCCGAAGCGGCAAAAAGCATAGGAACACGAAGCCTTGCAGCAGTAGCACAAATAACGGCAGCGTGAACTTCCGAAGCTTCGGCGATTGCTCCAGCCTGGATTGCCAAGCCGCCCCTTTTCGACTGAACAAGAGGTACAAATAAACAGCCCATTCCCATGGATAACTGATGAAAAAAATCCAGTTCCGCTGTGCCGAATATAGGAGGCTCTGCCTGTATTTCGCCGGATCGAGGAACGTGGCGGGATCGGCCGCCGTTCCGCGGTAAGCTTCCGGAATCGGATGGATTGTCGCCGCAGCGAGGTAGAGACCAATCGCAGCAGCGTAAATGATAAAAGCAACCGCGAATTTTTTTCGCCAAGAGGTTTGCGCCTGCATAACCGACCTCCTTTAAATGGGATATACGTCCATTATAACCTGTTCGGACTCTGTTGTTGCAACGCGGCTTCCCCTCCTACGCGCATCATACGCAACCCCGACCTAGGTCCAGCTTAGCGTCCGTCTTCGGACGGTTTCCGATTGCGCCTAAATCGTTTACAATAAACCTATGACGAACTACTGAATAAAGGACAGGTGAAGAACAATATGGTATGGAACGGCAGATCGATCGGAGGCATCGCGCTGGGATTGCTTGGCGTATGCACATTATTTGTTTGGGGCGGGTTTGAAGCGTTTATCTCGTACGCTTTAGCTTTCATTCTGCTGTACTTCGGATTTCGCTTTCTCCGAACAGCGGACAACGCGCTGAAAAAAATTTGCAGCGTGCTCGGCCTCATCGCAGGCGGCGTACTGCTGCTCTACTGGCTGCCTAAATTTATCGCGCTGCTGATCTCGGCAGCCATGATCATCGGCGGCTGGTATTTGTTCCGGACTGCCCAAGCAAAGTCTTTCACGTACCGCGTAAAATAACAATTCCAATCTCGAAAGAGACCGCCCTGGCCATCGTGCCGGGCGGTCTCTTCTCTTTATGCCTTCAGCTTCGCGGCTTGGCCCGATTCGTCGGGGCCGCCGCCAGCGGATCGTCCGGCCAGACGTGCTTCGGGTACCGGCCCTTCAGATCTTTCTTCACCTCGAAGTACGCATCCCGCCAGAAGCTGGCCAAATCCCGCGTCACCTGCACCGGACGGTGTGCCGGCGACAGCAGGTGCAGAACAACCGGCACCCGGCCACCGGCCAATCGCGGCGTATGCTGCAGCCCGAACATCTCCTGCAGCCGCACGGCCAGCACCGGCGCATCCGGATCGCTGTAGTCGATCGGAATGCGCGAGCCGCTGGGCACGGTTACGTGCGTAGGCGCATCCTGCTCCAGCGCTTGACGCTGCGGCCAGGACAGCATGCCTTCGAGCAGCGAGGCAGGCTGCAGCCGCTGCAGATCTTCGCGCTGCTTCATCCCGTACAGATGCGGCGCCAGCCATTCGTCCAGCCCCTCCAGCAGCGCTTCATCGGAAACGTCCGGCCAGCCGTCCCCGCGCGCATGGCGATGCATGAAAGCAAGCCGTTCACGCAGCTGCTTCGCCGGTTTGGTCCACGTCAGCAGGTCGAGGCCCTCCGTACGCACACCTTCGAGCAGCGCTTGGACGACCTCGCCCTGCTCCGGATTCGGCCATACCGTTTCTTTCAGCAGCAGCGCACCGAGCCGTTCGCGTTTGCGCGCCCGCACATTACGGGCTTGGTCGTCCCATCGGACAACCGCTTCCCGGACGATGAGTTCGTCAAAGTGCCGGTACAGGTCGTCCAAGGTTAGCGGTGCGGCAAGCCGGATGCGGCTGTCCGTTCCCTGATCGTCCAACTCGGCAGCCACCAGATAAGCCTCTTGCGACAACTGCTGCGGCTTGCCGAACACCGCTCCGCGCCCTCCGCTGAGAATAAACCGTCCGTCCCCGCGGTTTTGCCCGATTCGATCCGGGTAAGCCAGCGCAAGCAGCAGCCCGCAGTTTGCGTCCTTGTCCGCGCTAGTCGCACCGCTCAAGCCAAGCCTCCGCTTCCACTGCGCCGCTTCCTCCAGAACGCGCCGTTTGACCGCCGCGTCGGCAGCCGTCCCCTGCGCAGCCTGGGCTTGCCTCGCAAAATCGTGCAGCGCGGCGAATCGCAGCCGAATATCCGCATCGTCGCCCTGCCGGTCGCCGCCGAACACATCCCGCTCCTGCAGCATAGCGGCCAGTTCGCAGGCCATCTCCCCCAGGTGAAGCGGAATCGCGCGGAGCACCATATGCGCGAGACGGGGCTCCATCCCCAGCTCGGCCATCTGCCGGCCGTGCCCGGTAAGAGCGCCGCTCGCATTCAACGCGCCGAGCTGCTTCAAGAGCTCGACGCTTTGCACATAGGCGGCAGCCGGCGGCGGCGTCAACCATTGGAGCGCTCCGGGATCCGCGACTCCCCAGGCGGCCAGCTCCAGGGCAAGCGGGGCCAAATCGGCTTCGGCGATCTCCGGCGTACGATGCTCCGCCAGCGCCCGGTCTTCCGTTTCCGACCATAGCCGGTAGCAGACGCCCGGCGCCTGCCGGCCGGCGCGTCCTCGCCGCTGATCGGCGGACGCCCGCGACACCTTGGCCGTTTCGAGACGCGTCATGCCGGTGCGCGGCGAAAACCGCGGCACACGCATCAAGCCGCTGTCGACGACAATGCGCACGCCTTCGACCGTCAAACTCGTCTCGGCGATCGGCGTCGAGATCACGATCTTCCGCTCTCCCTGTTGTCCGGGCTGCAGCGCTGCCTCCTGCGCTTGCTGCGGCAGCATGCCGTACAGAGGCGCGATACGAATGCCCGGAACCCTTTTCAAACCTGCCAACATGGCTTCGACACGCCGGATTTCCCGCGCTCCCGGCAAAAAGGCCAAAATATCGCCTTCATCCCGCGCAAGCGCCATTTCGATCGCTCTTGCCGTCGCCTGCTCAACCGTCTCGTCCCGTTTACGCGGCAAATGATGCGTGACGACCGGATAGCTCCGTCCCTCGCTAACCAATACAGGCGCATCGCCCATCAGCGCACTAACCGCCGCTGCGTCGAGCGTCGCCGACATAACCAGAATCCGCAGATCGTCACGCAGCACCGTTTGCGACTCCAAGCAAAGGGCCAGACCGAGATCGGCTTGCAGGCTGCGTTCATGAAATTCATCAAAGATGACGACGCCCGTATCCTCCAGCGCCTGATCGGCCTGCAGCAGACGCGTAAGCACGCCCTCGGTAATAACCTCAATCCGGGTTTGCGCGCTTACCTTCGTCTCCAGTCTTACCCGATACCCGACCGTTTGACCGACCTTCTCCCCCAGCATTTCGGCCATATAACGCGCCGCTGCCTTCGCCGCCAAACGCCGCGGCTCCAGCATGAGGATCTTGCGTCCTTGCAGCCAGGGCTCGTTCAACAGCGCCAGAGGAACCCTTGTCGTCTTCCCCGCTCCCGGCTCCGCCACCAGCACCGCCCGCGCATGTGCGGACAGCGTACGGCGAACGTCCGGAATGAGTGCATCTATTGGCAATTGTAACAACCCGGTCACCTCTTGCTCTGAATATCAACTCATGGTTTCAGGATAGGCCGACCTCTCACCGAACACCCTGACTTACAGGTAAAATGCGGCAGGCCGACGCCTAAGCTGCCGAAGCTTGGGCCAAGACGCCACGACAAAAAGACCCGGCTTCTCCGAAGTGGAGCCGCCAGATCTTTCCCCCCCGCTCACTCGTCCCAAGTCCCGAGATCGTGTCCGATCTCCGGCCCCGACGCGGCTGCAAAATGATGGACGTGCCGCTTCACCGAAAGCACCGTTTTATAAAAGTTCCCTTTCGGTTCGAAGGGCTCATCGTCCAAACTGAATTCGACCCGATGGATATGCTCCCCGCTCGGCAGCGCGATGGCCGGACCCGTAGAACCGAAGAATCGGTGAAAATGTCCGGCGCTCATATGCGTATGGCCTTGAAACGTATGTACATGTCCATCGGCCGCACTTCCGTTCACCGGATAAGTAAACAGCTCGAGCGAATGCGCATGTCCGAGCACGGTGTCCGTCCAGCCGCCCGCGTAATGCGCATGGGCCAGAGGCCTTGGCGCGGTGGCCCCGGGCAGCTCCTGAAATTTCCGCATCGACTCCCCCCCCCCACGCCGAATTTCTTCACATTGTACGCGGGAGTATCGTCCGTTCATGCCTTATTTTTGCTCGGGAATCAAAATCCACCCTTGATAAATCCCGTAATAAAACAGAAACGCACTGACGAAGCCGACGATCAGCCACATAATAGCTGCCGTTTTCTTCTTCTTAAAGGCCAATACGAACGAGAGACTGAAGAATGACCCCATCACAACCAAACAAACTAACATGACGATCGTCGCCATCCGATATAACTTCCCCTTTGCTTCACATTACGGGCAAATGCCCTACCGTTTACAAAATACCATAAATAAAAGAGGAAGCATATAGCGGAGCCGACTTTTCCTTGACAAATTATTGAAGCCATCCAGAAACAATTGCCGATCGGTTCGCCTAAGCGTGCGAATGTCCGTGCGGCGTGTGAGGGTCTTGCGGCGTTTCGTGATTGTCGACGAACGTAACCGAAAGCTCGGCGTAATGTACGCCCTTCAACACTTGTATACGCTGCCGAAGCTCATGCAGCTGACCGAGCATGCCACGAACAACGATAATCTCCATGCATTGATGGTGATTCAGATGCACATGCATCGTGGAAATAATCTGATGGTGATAATCATGCTGGAGCTCCATCAAGGTGAGCGGCAGCTCGAAAGCGTGATGGTCGTAAACCATCACGATAGTTCCGGCGACCAGCTGATCGGTATCCATGCCGCCCGGTTCAAGGAGGACCCGCCGGACGAGGTCCCGGATCGCTTCCGAACGGTTCGTATAACCTTGTTCCGTCAGATAGAGATCGAATTGCTTGATCAGCTCTTCCGGCATCGACACGCCAAATCGTGTTAAGACGTCTTTTTCCATATTTACACCTCGACGCGTACAATCTCTCTGTTTATTCTAGCATATGCGCGCTGAAGAAATAAACCTTCCACCTTGATGTGCGAATATCGTGCTATTCATTTACATAAAAGTAGCACAGTGATATGATATGGTTTGAAATCATGCATATTCCTACATACAGAAGGAGGAGAAACGAATGCATATCCCGGACGGGATTTTATCCCCCGCGGTTTGGAGCGCTTCCGCCATCGTATCGGCTGCGGTATTGGCAGGCAGCGTCCGGCACTCGCGCCGTCAGCTTGACTATCGGGCTGTACCGGTAATGGGCGTCATGTCCGCGTTTATTTTCGCTTCGCAGATGGTCAACTTTCCGATTCTCGGCGCAGCGGCTTCCGGCCATTTGATCGGCGGCGCACTGGCGGCACTGCTGTTCGGCTTCTGGCCGGCAACGCTGGTCATGACAGTGGTTGTGGCCATTCAAGCTATCGTCTTTCAAGACGGAGGCATTACGGCGCTTGGCACGAACGTGCTGAACATGGCGATTCTAGCTCCTGCCTTCGCCGTCGTCACCCATAAGCTCTTGAGCAAACTCTCATTCATCCCCAAAGCGGCGGCGGCGTTCGTATCCGCTTGGTGCTCGGTCGTACTCGTCTCTTTGGCCGCCTCGGTGCAGCTTGCCTTGTCCGGCGTCGTAGGTTTGGGGGACGCGGCGGCGGCGCTTGTATTCTGGCATACGTGGATTGGGATCGGTGAAGGCCTGATCACAGCCGTCGTTCTGCCTATCGCGCTGCGTTCGTCGTTTTATTTGCCAGGGAAGGAGACCGCTTCCTTATGAACAAACCGGTTCGTTTCTGGCTGATCGCTTCGCTGCTGATCGCCGCCTTCGTCTCCCTGCTCGCTTCCAGCCACCCGGACGGCTTCGAGAAAGCCGGTGAGGAAATCGGATATATCGAACAGGCCGGCACGCTGCTTGGGTCCTGGTTTCCGGACTATACCTTTCCGGGAGTCGAAGGCTGGTATTCGGGCAGTCTGGCCGGTATATTCGGCACTGTGCTGACATTCGTCCTGTTTCTGCTGCTGGGCAAGCTGATCAGCCGCAAAACCCGATGAAGACCATCGTACGCTATCCCCCGCTCCGGATTGCGGCAACCTTGCTTTGTATCGTGATGGCGGTCAGCATGAACCGGTTGGACATACTCGGAGCGCTGCTTGTCTGGGGACAGCTTTACCTGATTATGACAAATGTACCGCTCCGCTCTTTCTGGGGAAGAGCTCGGCTTATCGTTCCGTTCGTCCTGTTCTCGTTTTTATTTTTCCCCTTGTATGAGAGCGGGACGGGCATTGCCCTTGGGAACGGCTTAACCTTGTCCGCCGCTGGCGCAGAGAAGGCGGCCGTGTATGCGGCCAGGCTGCTTTTCACCGTACAAGCTCTGACGGTTTGTTTCCACGAGCTGCCGCTTCCCTCGTTTTTCCAAGCGCTGCTTCGATTGAAAGTTCCCGGGATTTTCATCGAACTGATTCTGTTTACGCTGCGTTTTACTCTCGTCATTCGGGACGAAGCATTCCGCATGATGCAAGCGCGCCGCAGCCGCGGCTTGCGGCTCCGCGCTTACTTCAACTACCGGCAAACGCTCGAGCTTGCCCGGCTGCTCGGACTGCTGTTACAGCGATCGCTGCAGCGGTCCGAACGTATTTATTGGGGAATGATGTCCCGCGGCTACCGCGGCGTACCTGCGCAATCCCCGCTCCCCGCCTACCGTTCGGCAGACGGCGCGTTAGCGGCGCTCGCGACCGTGCCGGTCGCACTGCTGTTCCTTGCGGACAAGCTATGGAAGGAGATCGGATGATGGAGCCTATGTTTCAATTCGACAACGTCGTATACCGGTACGGCGGCAGCGACGCTCAGCCTGCAGCCTTGAACGGCATTTCGTTCGAAATTCCGCGCGGCTCCCGGACGGCGTTAATCGGTCCGAACGGCGCCGGGAAATCGACGCTCATTTTCCACATGAACGGATTGTTTCGCTGCGCCTCCGGCGCCGTCCGCATTATGGGCGAGCCGGTGACGAAGAGCAATCAAGCGGAATGGGTGCGGAAGGTCGGCGTCGTCTTTCAAGATCCTGACGACCAAATCGTCTCCATGACCGTGAAGGACGACATCGCCTTCGGCCCGCTGCAGCTTGGACGCCCTGTTCATGAAGCACACCGGATCGCGGAAGAATGCATGGCGCTGCTCGCCATTGAGCCGCTCGCTGCCCGTAATCCCAGCGAGCTCAGCTTCGGACAGAAGAAAATGGTCGCAATCGCCGGCGTGCTCGCCATGGATACGGAGGCGGTCATCGTCGACGAACCGATGGCATTCCTCGATCCCGAAGGACAGCGCCTGATCCACGACGTGTTAACACTGCTCGCGCAGCGCGGGAAAACCGTCGTCATCGCCACCCATCAGATGCAGCTTGTCGCAGAATGGGCGGAACAAGCGATCGTCATACGCGAAGGCGCCTGTCTGGGCAGCATGACGCCGCGGGAGCTGTTCGGATGTCGTCCCGAGCTTCTCGCCTCCGCCCGGCTTGATCTGCCTCCCGTTGCGAAGCTGATGTCCGCATTTGCCTGGAACCCGCCCGAATCGATGCCGATCCGGATGGAGGAAGCCCGGCAATGGCTGCGTCAACAGCAAGACCTCTGAACCGCCTTCTCCAGGCGTTCAGAGGTCTTCTTCATTGCTTTGCAGATTACGCTTACGGTTCTGCGCCAGACTGCACTTCCAGCTCGTGCAGCTCCTGTAACAGTTGCTCCTGCTCGCTTGCCGTTAACGAGGTATGCTCGGCGAGCTCCCGCAGGATCGCCTGCCGATCCGCCTCGTTATGTGTATCAACTTTGAATTTCACGATATCCAAGCTTGTTCCTCCTTATCGTTGTCGGATAAGGTGAGGATAGCCAGCATGGCTTCCGATTATACGTCGATGACGCTCGAACGCTTATTCCGAGCAGCTCGAATTGACGACTTCGCCTTCTTCGACATTGATTTTCTCCGAGATCGAATCGCGAATGACGCTCATGACCAGCTGCAGCAGGTAGTTGATGTCTTCCTGCGATTGCTTGAACTCGCTAACGATCGGAATGGCATCGAGCTCGTCCTGAAGCGCATTGATTTCATTTTCGATTTTATCGACCATTTTCTGATTTTGGAACGATTGAAAAGCGACGATTTCCTTCTGTTTTTTCTTGATCGCGCTGATCAGCGTTTGAATGTGATCGTTGTTCGCAATTTGCTTCTCCGCTTTTTGAAAAAACTGAACCTCGTTCGAGGTCGAAATCAGATCCGCCAATTCCCGCGCTTTCGCCAAAATATCTTCGCGCACGATCAATTCCGTGTTCGTATACAATTCCATGCCGCAATCGGTATATTTTTGCTCTGCCATCCGTTTACACGCCCCTTAGCTTCCCAGTTGTTGTGTTACGGCTTCCTGCACCCAGTCGCCTTTGATATAGAACGTCGGGGTTTCCGTAATCCGTACCTGCACAAATTGGCCGATCAGTTCTTTCGGTCCTTCGAAATGAACCAGTTTATTCGTACGCGTCCGCCCGGCCAGCACGTTCGCATTGTTCTTGCTTTCGCCCTCTACGAGCACCTCGAGCGTTTGACCTTTCAAAAGCTCATTGCGTTGCTTGCTGATCGCGTTCAATGCGTCATTCAAGCGGTACAACCGCTGTTTCTTCACTTCGGCCGGGATATCGTCCGGCATTGCAGCGGCCGGCGTACCTTCCCGAGGCGAGTAAATAAACGTAAAGGCGCTGTCGAAACCGACTTCGTTCACGAGCGAGAGCGTATCCTCGAACTGTTCGTCGGTTTCGCCCGGGAACCCGACGATAATGTCTGACGTAAGTACGACATCAGGAATCGCCTTCTTGATTTTGCGAACAAGCTCCAAATAATGCTCCCGCGTATATTTGCGGCTCATCCGCTTCAAGATTTCGTTGTTGCCCGACTGCACGGGCAGATGGATATGCTCGACCAGATTGCCCTTCTTCGCAAGCACCTCGATCAGATGATCGTCAAAATCGCGCGGGTGCGACGTCGTGAATCGGACGCGCGGGATATCGATCTTCCTGATATCGTCCATCAAGTCGCCGAAGCGGTATTCGATGTCCTCGAAGTCCTTGCCGTACGCATTGACGTTCTGACCGAGCAGCATGATCTCCTTGAAGCCTTGCCGCGCCAGCTCGCGCACTTCGGCGATGACGTCCTGGGGCCGGCGGCTCCGTTCCTTGCCTCGCGTGTAAGGCACGATACAATACGTACAGAACTTGTCGCAGCCGTACATAATATTGACCCAGGCTTTAATGCCTTCACGCTTCTTCGGCAAGTTTTCGATAATATCGCCCTCTTTGGACCATACCTCGATAACCATCTCCCGGCTGAACATCGCTTCCTTGAGCAGCACCGGCACCCGGTGAATGTTATGCGTGCCGAAAATAAGGTCGACGAACGGATGCTTCTTCATGATCCGGTTGACGACGCCCTCTTCCTGCGACATACAGCCGCAGACGCCAAGAATCAGCGAAGGCTTCTCAAGCTTCAAATGCTTCAGGTGCCCGAGCTCCCCGAACACTTTATCCTCGGCATTCTCCCGGACGGCACAGGTGTTGAGCAGGATGATATCCGCTTGCTTGCGGTCGTCGGTAGACCGGTAGCCCATCTGCTCCAGCATCCCTTTAATCGTCTCGGTATCGTGCTCGTTCATTTGGCAGCCGTACGTTTGGATCAAGTAAAACTTGTCCTTGCCGATTTCCTTCATATCTTCCGGGACGTTGAAGTCGTAATGAACTTCAATGTCCTCTTTCCCCCGCTTCTTCGCATCCGAATAGGAAGGCGGTTGAAAATATATGGAATAATCTTTCTTCGATTTGTTCGTTGTCGTCATAGACTCGCGTTCCTCCTGAAACTGCAGTGTGCCGCAAAGATCGTACCCTTTATTATATCACTAGTACGGCACGTTTTTCAAAGAACTTGAATGAAAATCAGTCTATTCGGACAAAATCGTACCGACATCGCCTGTTGTCACACCCGCTGCGTTCGCTTCATCCGTATCGATATGCATATCGAGCGCAAATTGGTCGGACACGCGCGCGATCACTTGCTCGAACACAAGCGAGCGTTCGCCTTCCACACGCACCTTTAGCAGCTGCTTGTCCCGAATGCCCCATTTAGCCGCATCTGCGGTATGAAAATGAATGTGCCGTGCCGCGATAATAACGCCTTCCTGGAGTTCAACTTCCCCTTCCGGGCCGATCACCTTAATCCCCGGCGTGCCTTCGGTGCGCCCCGACTCGCGAACGGGGGGATTCATCCCCAGCGCAAACGCATCGGTCCGGGATACTTCCAGCTGCGAATGCGGACGTGCGGGGCCAAGGATCCGGACTTTATCGAATCGCCCCTTCGGACCGACAACGGCTACCGTTTCTTTGGCTGCATATTGACCCGGCTGCGAAAGCTCCTTTAATACCCTCAGTTCGTAGCCGGCTCCAAACAATACCTCGATATGCTCCGCCGATAAATGAATATGTCTCGCGGAAACGCCGATCGGTACTTGCTTCATGTCCCATCTCTCCTTGATCTTTCTATGGCTTCTCTTCCCCATTATACCCATCCGCAAAATAAAAAGCATACGGCTTGGGCCGTATGCTCGCGTACAATTCATGAAATTATTTGAATTCCGCCACCAATTTATCAAACTCTTGCTCGGTGAGCTGGAGATTCGCTTTATTAAGACCTTCCGGTTTGAATCCGGACACGAGGTCTTCATAGCTTTTCTTCGATTTGTCTTGGTAGATCAAACCGGTCACCAAGCTGTTCGTCTCCATGATTTTGTTCATCGCCATCACGCGGTTGGACGGATCGTAATCCGGTGTTTCTTCCAGGTCCACGATATTTTCCTTAAACCACTCGTATGTGTTCACTTTGTTGAACGTCACACACGGGCTGAATACGTTGATGAAGGAGAAGCCTTCGTGCTTCATGCCTGCTTCGATCAGCGAAGTCAGCTGTTTCAGGTTGCTGGAGAAAGATTGTGCGACGAACGTTGCGCCTGCAGCAAGCGCCACTTCAAGCGGCGACAAGGCGGATTCGATCGAACCGGCCGGTGTCGATTTCGTTTTGAAGCCTTCTGCCGAACGCGGCGATGTTTGACCTTTCGTCAACCCGTAAATTTGGTTGTCCATGACGATGTACGTAATGTTGATGTTACGGCGGATCGCATGGACCGTATGGCCCATCCCGATGGCGAAGCCGTCGCCGTCGCCGCCAGCAGCGATAACCGTCAGCTCGCGGTTAGCCATTTTCAGACCTTGCGCGATTGGAAGCGAACGACCGTGCACACCGTGGAATCCGTAAGCGTTAATATAGCCGGAAATACGGCCGGAGCATCCGATACCCGAGACAACGGCAAGCTGTTCAGGCTCAAGACCCACGCCGGCAGCCGCTCTTTGAATCGCCGCTTGTACGGAGAAGTCCCCGCACCCTGGACACCAGTTCGGTTTGATATTGTTGCGGAAGTCTTTTAACGTTGCCATACAAGGTTCAACTCCTGACAAAATTTTGTGATTTCGGCTGGCAAGAACGGATTTCCATCGTATTTCAGCATGCTTTTAATTTTATCGGCATATCCGACGTTCAATTTGATCAAGGAAGCGAGTTGGCCTGTTGCGTTGTTCTCTACGACAACGATTTGCTTCGCTTTCTCCAGATAAGGTTTCAGTTCCTCAACCGGGAACGGATGCAGCAAGCGCACCGTTACATGGTTCGTTTTCAAGCCTTCTTTAGTCAAACGGCCGCGAGCTTCGTCGATCGTACCGCCGATGGAGCCCATACCGATGATCAGCAGATCCGGCGTTTCATGCGGTGCATCCACGAGAATCGGGTTGTTGACTTTGATGTTTTTGAGTTTGCCCATCCGTTTGTCCATCATTTTCTTACGGTTGATCGGGCTTTCCGACGGACGGCCGTCTTGATCGTGCTCGACGCCCGTTACGTGGTGGATGCCGTATTTTTGGCCCGGCACGACGCGCGGCGAAACGCCGCTCTCGGTAAACTCATAACGCTTGAACATTTTGTTGTCTTCAAGCGGAGGAAGCTCTCCCGTTTGGAGCGAACCGCGTTTGATTTGTATTTTATTGTAATCAAGCAGCTCGCTCGTTTGTTTACCCAAGGAAAGCTGCAGGTCGGTCAGCAAAATGACAGGCACTTGATACTCTTCCGCCAGGTTGAACGCTTCGATCGTGTCATAGAAGCACTCTTCGATCGAGGAAGGCGACAAGACGATTTTCGGAATTTCACCGTGCGTGCCGTAGATCATCGCGAAGACGTCGGACTGCTCTTGCTTCGTCGGAAGACCTGTGGAAGGACCGCCGCGCTGCGTGTCGACGATAACGACAGGCGTTTCTGTCATACCGGCCAAGCCGATGGCTTCCATCATCAAGGAAAGACCAGGACCTGCCGAAGCCGTCAGGGCGCGTACGCCGCCGTAGTTAGCGCCGATCGCCATCGTACATGCCGCGATCTCGTCCTCGGTTTGAATCACTGTACCGCCGAATTTCGGAAGCGTTTTGATCAGATACTCCATGATTTCGGAAGCCGGCGTGATTGGGTATGCAGGCATGAAACGGCAGCCTGCAGCGACCGCGCCCAAGCCGATAGCGTCATTCCCGATCATAAACAGCTTCTGTCTGCCGTCTGCAGGTTCCAATTGGAATTCCGGCAGTGGTCCTCCAGTCAAATTCAGAACGAACTCCGCCGCTTTGCGAACCGCTTCGATGTTCTTCTCGACGACAGCCGGACCTTTACGTCCGAATTCTTCTTCTACTGCTTTATTAAACACTTCAAGCGGCAAGCCGAGCAAAGCCCAAGATGCGCCGGAAGCGGCCATGTTCTTAAATAAGGAAGTGCCAAGCTCTTCGGCGATTGCCGTAATCGGAACCGGGAACAGTCTTGCTTTTACGCCTTCAGGTACGACAGGATTCACTTTTGCATCGGCGATAATAACGCCGTTCTCACGCAGCTCATGCGCATTTACATCGATCGTTTCTTGGTCAAAAGCCACGAGAATGTCCAAATCGTCGGAAATCGCACGAATCGGTTTCGTACTGATTCTGATTTTGTTGTTCGTATGTCCGCCTTTAATCCTCGAGGAAAAATGACGGTATCCATACAAGTAATACCCCAGTCTGGTCAAAGCTGTAGAGAAAATTTTGTCGGTACTCTCCACGCCTTCCCCCTGCTGTCCTCCGACTTTCCAAGATAATTGGCTAATCACCGTTGTCCACTCCTTTTAAATTCGCTGCCATTGCAGCTACCCCTTGATCGGTCCGAAAGACGATCAAACCACGATAGATCTTTCAGGTGTCACCCAAATTTTAAGTCGTCAAGAGGTAAATTGCAAGGGTTTTAACCCAATTGTAAAGATAGTTATTTTAGATCATATCCATATCAAATAGAGAATAGTTTAATGGTCTTGTATCTAGAAAACAGATGTTAAGTTTTAGTGAACCGGCAAATAGGCCTGTAACAACGAGTGCCAATTGGCATAAAGAAATCGGTTCACTTGTTCGTCCGAATAACGTTTGGCCAACGCTTCGACCAGCCGCGGGAATTGTCCCGCATGCTCCAGCTGCGGAATCCAGCGGTCAATTCCATCGAAGTCTGATCCGAACGCCACCTGCCGTTCGCCTCCCAATGCGCAAATATAATCGATATGTTTGAGCAAGTCGTCAATCGTCGCACCCCCTTGACTCTTGACGAACCAAGGAACGAACGTGATTCCGATCCGCCCGTCGCGGCGAATGATTTCGCGGATTTGGCTGTCATCCAGGTTGCGCGGATGCCCGCATATCGCCTTCGCATTGGAATGCGACGCTACGAAGGGCAAGCGCGCGGTGTCGGCCAGATCCCAAAAAGCCGCCACCGATAAATGAGAAGCATCCATTAGAATGCCCAGTTCGTCACATTCTTTAATAAAGGTTTTTCCCTTCCTGGAAAAGCCTGCTTGCCGCGGCTCCAAAACACCGTCAGCCGCCCAATTCGCGTAGTTCCACGTCGTGCCGATCATCCGCACGCCCAGCTCGTACAACGTCCGCAAATAAAGCGGATTGCCGTGTAAGGCATCCGCTCCTTCCAACGTCAACAGCGCGCCGCGCTGCTTGCCGTTCATCACCGCCTCCAAATCGCCTCGATTCTTAATCGGACGGATGCGACCGTCCGATGCGACTTTCCTGTAGAAAATGGAGATGTATTCCAAGTAATAGTCAAAATGAGGGACGGTTATACGTTCCGGTAAATAAATTGCAAAAAATTGCACTTTTATATTGGAACGGCACATTCGCTCATACGTCACGTCTAATCCGCTGAGGCTCGTACCGTAGAAATCAAGCGCTCGGTTTTCAAACAATTTGTATAACACGTCGCAATGTCCGTCGATGACGATCCTGGTCACGATCTCTCATCCTCCCTCTCTTCGCCTGCCGGCGCACAGCCCAAAAAAACCTGTCTACGGCGTAAACAGGCGTTTGGGTTTATGATATGAACGTATATGAACTATCTCGGCTCCACGATCAGCTTGATCGCCGTGCGATCTTCACCGTCAATGACAATATCGGTAAACGCTGGTATGCAAATCAAATCAACCCCGCTGGGAGCCACAAATCCTCGGGCGATCGCTACCGCTTTAATAGCTTGATTAAGCGCCCCTGCGCCGATAGCCTGGAGCTCCGCCGCCCCACGTTCACGCAACACTCCGGCAAGTGCGCCAGCAACGGAATTTGGGTTGGATTTTGCTGAAACCTTTAATACTTCCATGAAAAGTACCTCCTCGGGAATGATGATAGCTTCCAGTACTAATCATATTCTAGGAATTTGCGGTTAATTCCTTCTAACCGAAAGTGGTATTTTCGAAAATATTTGAATTGTTTGTCAATTTAGAAAAAGCGGCAAGGAGCAAGCCGCCTATTCGAACAACAGGTCTTCTTCATTCATCCGGATCAGCTGCATCTTCTGACCGAGTCCGGTCGTCGGATTCAAGTCGATACAGACGGCGTGGAAGTGCCACTGGCCTTCATCCACGACGAACCGGGACGGCAGCTGGGTCATAAATTTATATAAAACAGCCGTCCGCTCCATGCCCAGAATACCGTCACGGGGTCCCACCATGCCGACATCGGTCAAATAGGCCGTTCCTTGCGGGAAAATGCGCTCGTCATGCGTTTGCACATGCGTATGCGTACCGACCACGGCCGACACGCGGCCGTCCAAATGCCAGCCCATAGCCAGCTTCTCCGACGTTGCCTCGGCATGGAAGTCAACGAATATGTACGGCGTTCGTTTACGCGCCGCCTCTACCAATTCGTCGGCTTTCGCGAAGGGACAATCCAGCGGCGGCAGGAACGTGCGTCCCATCAGATTGATGATCGCCAGCTCCTTGTCTTTGGTCTTTACGAATGTCAATCCTTTGCCCGGTGTGCCAGCCGGATAATTGGCCGGCCGGACAATCCGGTCGTCCCCATCGATAAATTCAAAGATGTCCTTCTGATCCCACGTATGATTCCCCATCGTAATCCCCTGAACGCCAAGCTCGTAAAATTCGCGCGTAATCGCCGACGTAATGCCGCGGCCCGCCGCTGCGTTCTCTCCGTTCACGACAATCCAGGTCGGGTTGTATTTCAATTTCAGCTTCGGCAAGCACGTCTTTAGCGCCTTGCGTCCGACCGAGCCTACGATGTCTCCAATAAATAACAGTCTAATGTTCGTAACCCCCTATACATGCTCATCGGTCTACCTAATGAAAGAGAAGTGGCTGTGTCGGCCACTTCTCTTTCGGATTGTGCTGCTCTCAGGTTATTTGGCATATTCTACGGCACGCGTCTCACGAATGACCGTCACTTTAATATGACCCGGATAATCGAGTTCGCTCTCGATTTTCTTCGTAATATCCCGAGCCAATCGGAACGCCTCGGTGTCGTCCACTTTCTCCGGTTGGACCATGACGCGAACCTCACGCCCCGCTTGAATGGCAAAAGATTTCTCTACGCCATCGAACGATTCCGAGATTTCCTCAAGCTTCTCGAGACGACGGATGTACGTCTCCAGCGTTTCTCTGCGCGCACCCGGTCTTGCTGCGGACAAAGCATCCGCTGCGCCGACGAGCATGGCGATGACCGATGTCGCTTCCGTATCGCCGTGATGCGAGGCGATACTGTTAATAACGACTGGATGTTCTTTGTACTTCTTGGCGATCTCCACGCCGATCTCCACGTGCGAGCCTTCCACTTCGTGATCCAGCGCTTTCCCGATGTCATGAAGAAGTCCGGCACGTTTCGCCAATGTCACGTCTTCTCCGAGCTCTCCTGCCATCAGTCCTGCGAGGTAAGCGACCTCCATGGAATGCTTCAGCACGTTCTGACCGTAGCTGGTACGGAATTTCAGACGACCCAGAATTTTGATCAGATCCGGGTGGAGTCCGTGTACGCCGGTTTCGAAAGTCGCTTGCTCGCCGTACTCGCGAATCCGCTCGTCCACTTCTTTGCGGGACTTCTCCACCATTTCTTCGATTCGAGCCGGGTGAATACGTCCGTCGGCTACGAGCTTCTCAAGCGACGTACGCGCAATTTCACGGCGAATCGGATCGAAGCCGGACAAGATAACCGCTTCCGGCGTATCGTCGATAATGAGGTCGATACCGGTCAATGTTTCCAGTGCCCGGATGTTACGGCCTTCTCTACCGATAATGCGCCCTTTCATTTCTTCGTTAGGAAGCGCAACAACGGATACGGTGGTTTCGGCCACATGATCCGCGGCGCATCTTTGGATGGCCAAAGTAATAATGTCTCTGGCCTTCTTGTCGCCTTCTTCTTTGGCTTGTTGTTCGATTTCTTTAATCAATTGCGCGGTTTCATGGCGAACTTCCCGCTCCACGTTCGTCAAGATGATCTGTTTCGCATCATCCATCGTCAACGAGGAAATTCGCTCCAACTCAGAAACTTGATCACGATAAATCTGATCAATTTGCGCTTGGGTTTCTTCGATTCGTTTCTCCTTGTTGGCGACCTGCTCTTCTTTTTTCTCAAGAGATTCTAATTTTTTATCCAGCGATTCCTCTTTTTGCAACAGTCGTCTCTCTTGTCGTTGTGTTTCGTTTCGACGTTCACGAATGTCTTTTTCAGCTTCGGTTCTGAGCTTGTGAATTTCGTCCTTCGCTTCCAGAACCGTTTCCTTTTTCAGTGCCTCCGCTTCTTTGCGAGCGTTGTCGATGATCTGCTGTGCGGCATGTTCAGCACTTGAAATTTTCGCCTCTGCAAGGGACTTGCGGATAAAATAACCGATCCCGAAGCATAGTACACCAACAACGAGAACAATCAGGATCCAGATGATCGGTTCCATCCAGTTCACCTCCCTCGTTGTTTCTCCAAGGGGTAAGCTTGGGATAATCAGGTTGTTTAATCCATTCTACATACGTTAGAAAAAGTAAAAATTGGCGATTTTACTTTGCGAATCGTCTCCTTGGGCTGTCAAGGAATGATTCTGTATATGATGAATATACATGATTATTTTATAGTTTGGTCAAGAAGCTTGTCAAGCTGTTGGCCTTCGCCCCCTATCTAAATAGGATAAATATTTAATCGGATCACTCATATTCCGAAAGATCCAACTCCGCCAAGTCATCATCGTCCATGCTGCGCTGCGGCATTTTGCCCAGAACTTGTTGAACGACGGTTAACGTGTACCCTCTGCGCTGCAAGAAGGAAGCGATTTTCCGCCGGGCTTTCGACGGGTCTTCCTCCCACTCCCGCTTGTAACGTCTGGAAACGAGCGCGTAGGCCGCCTCCCGCTCCGTCTCCGCGTCCACTCCGGCAAGAGCCGTTTCGATATGCTCGTTGGGTACGCCCTTTTGCTTCAATTCCTGTTTGATCCAGTGACGCCCTTTCTTTTGCGATTGCGAACGCTGCTTCGCCATTTGTTCCGCAAACAAAGCGTCATTCAAGTACCCTTCCGTTCTCAGCCGTGAGATCACGTCTTCGATGACATCCGGCTGAAATTCCTTTTCCTTCAGCCGCGAACGCATCTCGTGTTCGGAGCGAAGCCGGCTCGCCAGCAATCGAACAGCGCTCAAGTAAGCCTTATGCCTCTCTTCAGCCGCCAGAATCCGTTCCATCTCCGCAGACTCCACCTGCGCACCCTTTAAGAGCCGGTACTTGATCATAATGTCCTCATGGACGGAAAAAGCCAACTTATCGTCGATGAAAACATTGTACCGCTGCTGAGCTCTCGCCTGACGCTCCACTTTCGTAATAAAACCGCCCAGCGGTGCGCTTTCTTGATAACCGGTCATCCATACTACCTCCACAAGAAACGGCGAAAAGGCACCCTCCTGCTAAGAAAAGGTGCCTTAAGCCGATTTATTCGAGTACTGCCAAATCCTCTTCTTCCTCTTCATCATCGTCCGTATTCGGTCCGACTACTGCAACCAAATTGCTTGTTTCCCGAATTTTCTTCTCGATCGCATCCGCCAGATGCGGATTTTCCTTCAAGAATTGCTTCGCGTTCTCACGGCCTTGACCAAGACGCTCGCCACTGTAGGAATACCACGCGCCGCTCTTCTGGATAATATCCATTTCTGTCGCGATGTCGACGATGCTGCCCTCTTTGGAAATTCCTTCGCCGTACATGATATCGATCTCCGCTTGTTTGAACGGCGGCGCTACTTTATTCTTAACGACTTTAATCTTCGTCCGGTTACCGACCATATCGTTGCCTTGCTTGATCGTTTCTACGCGGCGAACGTCCAAACGTACGGAAGAATAAAACTTGAGCGCCCGTCCGCCGGGGGTCGTCTCCGGGTTCCCGAACATGACGCCGACTTTCTCGCGCAGCTGGTTGATGAAGATGGCGATCGTCTTCGACTTGTTGATCGCTCCGGACAGCTTACGCAGCGCTTGCGACATCAGACGCGCTTGCAGCCCGACGTGCGAATCCCCCATCTCCCCTTCGATCTCCGCTCTCGGCACGAGCGCGGCTACGGAGTCGATGACGATGATGTCGACCGCGCCGCTTCGTACGAGCGCTTCCGCGATCTCGAGCGCCTGTTCGCCCGTATCGGGCTGTGACAGGAGCAGTTCGTCGATGTTGATGCCAAGCTTGCTTGCATAGAGCGGATCAAGAGCGTGCTCCGCATCGATGAATGCCGCCGTGCCGCCTACCTTCTGCACTTCCGCGATGGCATGCAGCGCTACGGTCGTTTTACCTGAAGACTCCGGTCCGTAAACTTCTATAATTCTACCGCGCGGATAACCGCCGATACCGAGCGCGATATCGAGCGCAAGCGAGCCGCTTGGAATAGTTTCCACTTGCATGTGGGTAGATTCACCCAGTTTCATAATCGACCCTTTACCAAACTGCTTCTCGATTTGACGAAGGGCATTTTCCAGTGCTGCGCGACGATCCGTCAAGAGACTCACTTCCCTCTTCTATATTCTCTTATGTTTCCATCATAACGGTTTTCATAACCTTTGCCAAGGTTTTTCTCGAACATATATTCGCATCTTGGTCCAAATAAAAACCGTAACAAGGTTTAAAGTTGTTACGGTGCTTCCGCGTAAATCTATTATACTTTATTTTCTAGTGAGCGGCAACTACGATTTTAGCCGTTCCCACAGCTGATAGAGCGTGCTTTTGGACGCGCGCAGCTTGATTGTCGAGCGGTTGCCCCATGCTTGCAGCTCAACCGCCGCCGCCTCGCCCCCGCCCGCAATCCCGACATACACCAAGCCAACCGGCTTGCCTTCCGATTCCGAGGGTCCTGCCACGCCGGTGACGGATAGTCCGTAATCGGCCCCGCACAAAGTCCGTACGGCCTCCGCCATCCGGATCGCCGTTTCCGCGCTGACGGCTCCGGGAGCTCCCTCGCCTTCGAGCTCGTTCAAGGGAATGCCGAGCACGCGGTGTTTCACCTGGTTCGTATAACTGATCACCCCGCCGGCGAAAGCGTTCGAGCTGCCCGGTACGGCCGTCAGCAAATCGCTGAGCTGTCCTCCGGTGCAGCTTTCGGCCACGGCGAGTGTTTGGCCGCGGGAAGCGAGCTCCCGCAAGAGGAATTCTTCGAGCGAGATGTCTTCTGCCGCATAGATGAAGCCTCCGAGCCGGCGGCGTATCTCATCCTCCAGCGGTTTAAGCTTCCGTGCGGCTTCCTGCGCGCTTCCTGCGCGCGTCGTTAACCGAATGGCCACCTCGCCTTCCTTGGCGTAAGGCGCTATCGTAGGATCCGTCTGCGCGTCGATCAAATCGATCAGTTGATGCTCCAGCGACGACTCGCCGATGCCTGCAAACTTGAGCATGGTCGAATGAAGCGCCTCCAGGCCTTCGACATTCGCTTCTAACCACGGTTTGACCTGAAGCTCGAACATCGGCTTCATTTCGCTCGGCGGACCCGGCAGAAGCACGTAGCGCGTGCCGTCCACCGTTAAGGCGACGCCCACCGCAAGGCCCGTTTCGTTCGCCAGGGGATCGCTCCCTTCCAGCATCAGCGCCTGCCGGGCGTTGCTCTCGACCATCGGCATGTTTCGTTTGGCGAACAGCTCCTTCATTTTGTCCATCGAAGGCTGGTGGATCACCAGCGGCCGTCCAAGCACCTCGGCAAGCACATCCTTCGTTATGTCGTCCTGCGTAGGCCCCAGACCGCCCGTGCAAATAATCAAGTCGGCCCGGCTCTTCGCAAGCGCAAGCGATTCCTTGATCCGTCCGGCATTGTCACCGACGACCGTATGAAAATATACGCCGATGCCCAGGTCGGCCAAGCCTTTAGATAAAAACTGCGCGTTCGTATTGGCGATTTGACCCATCAGCAGCTCCGTGCCGACGGCGATAATTTCCGCTCTCATCCTATTCCCCTCCGGATACAACAAAAACAATAGGTCGCCCTACTGTTTCTTGTCGTCGAAATTGATAACGTGTTTGTTTTTAATAAAATAATCGAAGCCGGAATAAAGCGTAATAATTGCAGCTATCCAGCTGGCTACGAGATCGAAACGGAAATCGATGAAAGCAAACGGGAAGTTGTTGATAAGAAGCGCAATAATCGCCGTGATTTGCGTCGCCGTCTTCCACTTGCCCCATTTGCTTGCAGCCATGACGGTGCCTTCCAGCAGAGCGATTTGACGCAGGCCGGTGACTGCAAACTCCCGGCTGATGATCACAATCGCAATCCAGGCGTCCAGTTTATCCATCTCGACCAGAGAGATGAGTACGGCGGATACGAGCAGCTTGTCGGCAAGCGGGTCCAGAAGCTTGCCCAGATTCGTGACAAGCTTCCGTTTTCTCGCGATATAACCGTCAAGGCTGTCCGTGCTGGCCGCAATAATAAAGATCAGCGCAGCGATAATCTGATTGTACGTAATCGTAAATTGCTCGATCCGGACATGCGGGAATTTGACGTTAATGAGCAGGAAGAACATGATGATCGGTACTAAAAAAATTCTCGCCAACGTAATCCGGTTGGCTAAATTCATGCCACAACCTCCCCGGACAGATCAAATTCGAACGAATGCGTAATGCGAACCTTGGCAATTTCGCCGATCTGCAAATCGGCGCCGCGGGCAAACACCTCGCCGTCGATTTCCGGCGCGTCGAACTGCGAACGCCCGACATAAACATCGTTCCGGCCGTCGTATTTTTCGATCAGCACGTCGATCACTTGGCCGATCCGATCGCTGTTGCGTTCATTCGAGATTTCACGCTGTATTTCCATCAGCACGTTGGCCCGGTATTCCTTCACGTCGTCTGCCACTTGATCCGGCAACCGGGATGCCGGCGTATCCTCTTCCTTCGAATAGGTAAAGACGCCTAGCCGGTCGAACTTTACTTCGCGAACGAACGCTTTGAGCTTCTCGAAGTCTTCGTCCGTCTCTCCCGGGAAACCGACGATAATCGAGGTGCGCAGCGATACGCCCGGAATGCGGTCGCGGATTTTGCGGATCAGCTCCCGCGCGTCGCGCTGCCGTCCCGGACGGCGCATCCGCTTCAGGATGCCGTCCTCGCTGTGCTGCAGAGGCATGTCGATATATTTGCAAATTTTCGGATTGCCGGCAATCGTCTCGATCAGCTCATCGGTGAAAAATCCCGGATAAGCGTAATGCAGCCGAACCCACTCGATGCCCGGCACTTCGCTGACGCGGTTCATAAGTTCAGGCAGCTTGAACGAATCGTAAAGATCCGTACCGTAATTGGTCGAATCTTGCGCGATCAGGCTGATTTCCTTGACCCCTTGCGCGGCGAGCTGGGCCACTTCGTCCAAAATTGATTCGATGCTGCGGCTGCGGAACTTGCCCCGCATGATCGGGATACTGCAGAACGTACAGGCGTTATCGCAGCCTTCAGCAATCTTCACATAAGCCGTATAACGAGGAGTGGACAAACGGCGCGGCAGCTTCTTCTCATAGTTAAACACCGGGTTACCGACAAAGATCGGTTTTTTCCCGGCCAGCGCTTCATCAATAATGTCGTTGATTTTATCGAAATCACCCGTTCCGACGATGCCGTCGATCTCCGGCATCTCGTTCATCAATTCCTTCTTATAGCGCTGAGTCAAGCAACCGGAAACGATCAAAGCTTTCAAATTCGCGGTTTCTTTCAGTTCCGCCATATCGAGAATCGTATTCACCGACTCTTCCTTCGCCGCGTCGATGAAGCCGCACGTGTTGACGATGATAATGGTCGCTTCTTCCTTCTCGGCTACGAGCTGGTACCCGCGTTCATGGACGAGGCCGGACATAATCTCGGAATCGACCAAATTTTTCTCACAGCCCAGGGTAACCACTTTGACTTTCTCTGTCATGAAATTTCCTCCAAAACGGCATGAAGCCTTTTACTTCTAATTGGGTCTGCTACAAGTATAATATACTCCCGCAAACAGTGTCAAAAACACGAAAAACCTTGCAGGTCTTAGAATCCGCAAGGTTTAAAGCCTACTCTGTGCCGTTAACGGAAATTGATGAACTGCAGCTCCAGCGGCAAATCGGCTTTGCGAAGCAGCTGCATGACTTGCTGAAGATCGTCTTTACTCTTTCCGGTGACCCGAATTTGATCGCCTTGAATTTGACTTTTCACCTTCAGCTTCGAATCACGAATCAGGATATTGATTTTTTTGGCAATGTCTTGATCGATGCCCTGCTTGACTTTAATCCGCTGGCGCACCGTGCTGTTCGCGGCCGGCTCAACCTTGCCGTATTCTAAATTTTTCAACGAGATGCCCCGCTTGGCCATCTTGGATTGCAGAATGTCGAGCACGTTCTGCAGCTTGAAATCGTCGTCCGAGACGACGACAAGCTCTTCCTTTTCCAAGGTGATGCTGCTCTTGCTGCCCTTGAAATCGAAGCGTGTGGCGATCTCTTTCTCCGCCTGGTTGATCGCATTGTTCATTTCCTGCATATCAAGCTTGGATACGATATCGAATGAATTTTCACTGCTCATGAATCGAACTTCCTTCCCGTCAAAATTTTACCAGTTTTTATTGTAACAAAAAAGACACCCTCTGCACAAAGGCAGCGCGTGTCTCCTTGGATGCCCGCCGATGCGGCTACGATTTCAGGAAGTCCACCTGCACGTTCTTCACGTTGGCCTGATTGCCGACCGGATAGCTTTGACCGTTAATGACAATCTCCATGGCGCTGGCTTTGCCAAAACGTAAATAAGCCGGATTGGCAAGTTCCCAACTTTTCACTTCCCCATTCTTCAATATTCCTTCGTGCAGCTGTTGGCGGCTTGTGCCGAGCTCGTCGATCTTCATCCAACACTCGTCGCCGACTACCTTCACCTCGATCTTGAGCTTATCGGTTCCGCTGACCGCATAAAAATCGGTCCCCCGCTCACTCTTGACCAGCTTCACTTCGTTCTTAGGCTCAGGCGCAGGCGCGACCGGCGCCGCTGCAATCGGCTCGGGCTGCGTTTGCGCGAGCTGTCCGCCGCCGTTTGCCCCCGTGCCCGGGGTTCCCCCGTTATCCGTTTTTGGCGCGGCCGGCTCGATCTTATCGGTAATCTGCTTCGGCAAATTGTTGCTGGCGTCGCTCGTGCCCTTGTAGTTGATGCTCATAAAGTAATAAATAATCCCCAAAATAAGGACGACAAAAGAGATCACCATGATGTTGGAGGCCCATTTGCCGATACGTTCCGTATTTCGGGTCGTCGATGTGCGCGTCGTGCGGATCGGCTCAACCTTCTCCGTTTCCGTCGCAGGAATGACATTCTGATACATCTGCAGCACTTCGTTCGGATCGAGCCCTACGGCTTCGGCATAGCTCTTGATAAATGCGCGCACATAAAAATTGCCGGGCAGCACTTTGTAGTTGCCTTCTTCGATCGCTTCCAAATAGCGCTTGCGGATTTTGGTCACTTCCTGCAAATCTTCAAGCGAAATCTTCTTTTCCATTCTCGCTTTCTTCAATAACAGACCGAGATCGGTCACGCTTGTCACCCCTTCCCGTTATGAGTCGTATGCTTTGAACCTTTAGCCGGACATCCTCAATAGGAATCGAAACCGCCGGTAAAACTTTCATAAGTAATCTCTTCATCAGGCGTCGTGCGCAGTTCGACGATGCAGTCGAAATGATCATACGTATATTCCGATTCCCGGATGAAAATATCCGGATGCTCGATCACTTTTGTGGACGGCATGCCCATAATGTCCTGGAGCAGCCCGTAATGCTTCTCGTTGGAACGCAGCGTGGATACGATACCGTCGATAATGAACACGTTGTTCGGGTTCATCTCGTCCTCGGACAGCTGACTGCGCACCGTCTGGCGAAGCAAGGTCGAAGAAACGAACGTCCACCGTTTGTTCGCGCACACGCTGCCGGCAATGATGGACTCGGTTTTCCCTACCCTTGGCATCCCGCGCAAGCCGACAACATGATTGCCATCCCGCTTGAACACTTCGCCAAGAAAATCGACCAAAAGTCCTAGTTCGTCGCGCGTAAAGCGGAACGTCTTCTTATCGTCCGAGTCGCGTTCGATATAACGGCCGTGACGTACCGCCAAAATGTCAACCAATTTGGGCGTACGAAGAGCCGTTATAGTTATATTATCCACTTTTTTTAACATTTTACCCATTAATTCCACTTTTTCTTCATCATTCGTTTGCAGCAGCATGCCGCGTGTACGGTCTTCCACCCCGTTGATCGTCACGATGTTGATGTCGAGCATCCCCATCAAAGAAGCGATATCGCCCAGCAAGCCTGGACGGTTCTTATGTATTCTATACTCCATATACCATTGCTTCTTATCGTTATTTTCGTTCGTCATGTCCGTTCTCCGATCATAGAATGTTAGGTTTTGTACAAATGGGGATACGAAAAATATTCTACAATATTCGATAAATTCCTCCCGTTTCAGGCGGGTTTTCAAAAATTCTTCTTCACAACCGCTTCCCGCTGCTCATAAGGCTGCAAACCGGGGGTCCACGCCTGGTTCGAGAGGTTGTTCCTCAAGGTAACGAGAATTTCGTTCCAGTTCAATTCGACCGTCGTCTGCGCCATGTTAACAACAGGCACCTGCAAGCCGCGAATGCGCTGCAATTGACTTTTTTCCAGCGGCGCGAACACGACAATCCAAGCAGGGCCGTGCGAGCGAACCTGAAACTGTAATTGACTGTACCAGCCTTCCGCATCCGCAAGCGACACGTATTCGGCCTCTTCCGACGGCGCCCATTCGGACGGAATCGGATACGCCGAGGTAGTCACCCATTCGATCGCCCGATCGGAGACGAGCTGCTGCCTGACCCATTCGTCCCATTCGCCGCGAAGCTGCGATTCCAGAACCGACTTCACCATGATATGCGAGCCTTGGATGGACAATGTCTGCCGGACAACCTGATCATCAAGCAAAATCCATTTGCGGTTTCCAATTTGCTCCGCTTGCGGAAGCGTCGCCTGCACCAGTTCATGACCGGCCACTACGATATAATCGTAGGCATGGGAACGGATCGCTTCCAATTGTTCTTCCGACAGCGTCGACACGTCAGCGAACCAATCGAAGGCGGTCTGATGGTGATCGCGCCAATCCACCAAAGCGGCTTGCAGCCGCTGCTTCGTATCGGGCGCCAAGTTC
The DNA here is from genome assembly GCF_016586185.1 of Paenibacillus sp. EPM92. Lineage (NCBI taxonomy): Bacteria > Bacillati > Bacillota > Bacilli > Caryophanales > Paenibacillaceae > Paenibacillus > Paenibacillus sp. EPM92. Next base: position 96,118 of record NZ_BCPS01000068.1, on the reverse strand, counting down.
GGTTCGGTCACTACCAGCAGCGAAGGTTTGCTTTGCAGCAAGGCCGGATCGATGCTGGGAATATTTTTGCCGCACCCGGCGAGCAAACCGACGGTAAGGAACAACGCAATGATTCGGATAAGCCCTTTCATCTTTCTTACTACCCTCATTTCTGTATCTTCCGAGCTCTTCTCCTTAGTATATACGTTTCAAAACGCCATTCCAAGCTATGCGCAGGCAGCGCAAAAAAAGCCCCCTGGGAAGGAGGCTGGCTTAAAATGACGCTTATGATTAATTATTCGCTTTGGCAAGCTTCACCATAGCTTTGGCGAGCGTTTTTCTTTCTTGCTCGTCACATACATCCCACAGTTCTTTCAGGACGCGTTCTTCTTTGTTCTCGGGATCGACTTTATCGGATAAAAACTCGCCGATCTGGAACGCGAGTTTCGATATCGTCTCATCGCTCATCCCGGCTTTCTCTGCTTGCTCTACACGCTCTCCTAAAAATTCCTTCCAGCGTTCAAACACCTTCAGCACAGTTGCCATGCCGCAATTCCTCCTTTGAAGTGATATCGACGTTACAAAGGTTAGAATTCGCAAAACACGCAAAGTTTATACGGTTGGTCAGGTCAGCCATCCGCCGTTGGGACTTATGATTTGTCCGGTAATATAGCCGGATTCCGGCAGCGCCAAGAAATAAACGAGTGAAGCGATTTCGTCGGGTTGGGCGAACCTTCCCGCCGGAATGTCGTGCTCAAGCGCCGCTTTCTCCTGCGCGTCGAAGCCTGCCATCATCATCGTGTCCACGGCGCCGGGAGCGACTGCGTTCACCGTTACCGCCGAGGGCGCAAGCTCCTTTGCCAGTGCTTTCGTGAAGGCGTTGATCCCGCCCTTCGCCGTCGAATATGCGACTTCGCAAGAAGCGCCGGAGATGCCCCAAATCGACGAAACGTTAATGATCCGCCCGTATTTTTGAGCAATCATCGGGGGCATGAACTGCCGCGTCATCAGAAACGTACCTTTTAAGTTGATGTTCATAATGTCATCCCATTCCGTTTCCGTGACATCAGACAGCATCCCGTAATGGGAAATACCCGCGTTATTAACCAGAATATCGGGAATAAGTCCGTGCTGTTCGAGCTTCTCGCGCATACGTTCGATTTGATCGAGCGATCTTAAATCAGCGGTAACCGTTAGTACACGGGCTCCGTGCCGCATGCAGCTTCGGGCTGTCTCGTTCGCCGATTCATGCGACTGCAAATAATGGATGACGACGTTCATGCCGACGGAGGCAAACCGGCGGGCGATCGCCGCGCCGATTCCGCGGCTCGCCCCCGTTATTAGTACAGTTTGTTCGGTAAAAGATTTAATTCCGGTTGGTGTCATTTCGCCTCGCTTCGGACAATGGACGCTGCGAGCTGGTTCCAGTTGAAATGATCGGCCAGGCATGCATTCACATCTTCAAGCGAAAGCTGTTCATACACCGGCAATATGTCAAAAAGGTCCATATCCTTAAAACGGTATTTCGTAAACTCGTTGGCGATTGCCTCCGGCGAGTTCAATTGGCGGAGGAAAGCACCGATCTTCTTCTTCTTGCTCCGTTCAAAATCGGCGCGGTCGATGCCGGACGCTTTCACCTTGTCTATTTCTTCTTTCACCCGGTTGATCAACAGCTCCGGATCCTTGGTGTCGCCGCCGATTACCGAGAATGCGTATTGCTCCGCAATGTTGTATTCGGATCCGAAACTGTCGGAAATGAGCTGCTCATCATACAGCTTCTGGTAAATGGCCGAGCTGGGGCTGACGAGTATGTCGAGCACCACTTTCATCGCCAGCTCCCGCTTCATCATCTCACGGCCGCGAAGCGGTTGACTCGATTCCTTGCAGCCGAACAAGCATTTCGGCACGGAAACGGGCAGCGTGCTTTCCTTCCGCGGCGCCTTTACTTCACCAGGCTCCGTTTCAAACAGACGGTGAATCTCTCCCTGCGGCTTAAACGTCTTGGCCGCCTGGTTTTGCTTAACCAAATCCATTATTTCCTGCGGATCGACACCGCCGACCACAAATAAGCTCATATTGGTCGGATGGTAGAACGTATGGTAGCATTCGTACAGCATTTCCTTCGTAATTTCCCCAATCGACTCGACAGTGCCGGCAATATCGATATGCACCGGGTGAACATGAAACATCGTTTCAATTAACCCGAAATAAACGCGCCAATCCGGATTATCCTGGTACATCTTAATCTCTTGGCCGATGATCCCCTTTTCCTTCTCCACATTCTCGTCCGTAAAGTAAGGATGCTGCACGAAATCAAGCAAGGTCGTCAAATTTTCCCGGATATGCCCGGTCGCCGAAAACAAGTAAGCGGTTCGATCGAAGCTTGTGAACGCATTGGCCGACGCGCCTTGGGCGGCAAATACGGAGAAGATGTCCCCTGTGGGCTCTTCGAACATTTTGTGCTCCAGAAAGTGGGCGATGCCGTCCGGCACTTTTTGCTCCGGTCGGCCTTCCACGCGGAAATGATTATCGATCGAGCCGTATTTGGTTGAGAACGTGGCGTATGTTTTTTGAAATCCTTCTTTCGGCAAAATGAATACCGTCAATCCGTTAGGAAGCTGCTCGCTGTAAAGCGTTTCCTTGACTTGCGGGTAAGGGATCGTTTGCATTTATTGTCCCCCTTTGCTGTCGGTTAAAAAATAAATCGTATCCAGCTCGGTTTGCCGGGCGATCCGCTGTATGTCGGCAGGCGTCGTCTGCTCCACCGCTTCAATCAGCTTCGGCACGGTGCGCTCCGCTCCCGACAACCGGTTATTGAAGTCGAAGGCGATTAACTCGAACGCTGAGTCTTGAAGCTCGCGCAAATGTCCGGTTATCATTGCTTTCGTCTGCTGCAGCTCGGTGTCGTTAATCTGCCCGTCTTTCATCGCCTGAAGCTGGTCTTTAATGATTTGAACCGCCTTCTCGTAGTTCCCGATTTCAATGCCGGATTGTATCGTGAGAATGCCTTTATGTCCATCCAGTCGGGACGAAGCGTAATAGGCCAGACTCGCCTTCTCCCTGACGTTTGTGAACAGCTTGGAGTGCGGATAACCGCCCAGAATGCCGTTGTACATGAGAGCGGCCGGATACGAATCGTCACCGTACGAAGTCGGGATGCGCAGCCCCATATTCAGCTTGCCTTGATTGAGGTCAAGGCGTTCCACCACTTCGTTCACCTTCGTCACTTGACGATGCTCCGCCTTCAAGGCATAGCCCGGTTGAGCGGTTCCGCGGCTGTCGCCAAGCTGAAAGGAACGCTCGATCAACGGGAGTACCTGGCTTAAACTGGTGTTGCCGACTACATACACGTCAATCGGCGCCTGAGCGAGCCATTGACGGTAACGGTTCGTCAGCAGATCGGAATCAATGGCTGCCAAATCTTCAATACGACCGAGGGGATGCAGCCGATACGGCTCCTCCTTGCACATCTCCGCGATGCAGCGTTCGGCTGCATAGCGAATCTTATCGTTGACGATCGCTTCCAACCGCTTCTGGACGGTCGTTTTCTCCGATTCGATATATTTGGCCCTCAACCGATCGGCGTCCATCGCCGGTTGTGTCACCGCCTCGCCTAAAAACTGCAGCGCCTGTGACAGTAAAGATTCCTTGCTTGAGACAAAATCATCCTGAATAACGTCCATCCGAAACTGCACCATCTGATAATCGCCGCGCTTGTAAACGTCAAAGCCGAAGCCGGCGCCGTACAAATCGTCCAGCCGCTCCCGGAATTGTTTCGTTTCCGGATAAGCCCGGCTGCCCCGGCGCAGCACGAACGGAATCAAAGCGGTCGGCGTCACGGTGTCCTCCTTCAGCGGACACCCGATATATACGGAAATCGCAAACGTTTTAAATTGCTCGGTCGGGAGCACATGCACGCGTAGCCCGCGCACGGTTCCCCGTTCAAGTTGGATATGCTTCAAAGCTGCAACAACCCCTCTCGACATCGGTCTACCGCCTTTCCGGTTATTCCATTATATTCCTCTATAAACAGAAGAAGCAACCGCAAAGCGGTCACTTCTTCGCCGAGTTATTTACAGGTTATTTGCAAAAGATATGTTTCCCTATCGTTTTCACCTGCGGACGGGTCCAAATCCACTTTGAAGTCGCCGTGGCCGGGTTAAAATAGTACAGGCAGCCGCCCGAAGGGTCTGAGCCGTTCAGCGCATCCTGGACCGCTTTGAACGACGTTTCGTTCGGCTCCAGCCAAATTTGGCCGTCAGCCACAGCCGTGAAGGCGCCCGGCTGGAAAATAACGCCTGAGACCGTGTTCGGAAAGCTCGGGGAGTTGACGCGGTTAAGGATAACAGCGGCCACCGCCACCTGCCCGATGTACGGCTCTCCTCGCGCTTCGCCGTGAACGGCGTTCGCCATCAGCTTCATATCCTGAAGCGATAGACCGAGTCTCGTGGACGGGGTCATGCCTGTCGGCGCAGGCGCCGTTCCGCCTGTACTCGGGGCAGCTCCGCCGCCTGCCGCATTGTTCGCCGGAGCGTTGCCCTTCGAACTGCCGGGGACCCAAGGCGGAAGCTCGTCGTGCTTGGCCTTCCAGTCTTTGGTGGCTTCCCACAGCTTTACCTTTGTTTTGTCGCCGACAATGCCGTCAGCTTTCAGGCCGAATTCCGACTGGAACCATTTCAACGACCTTAACGTCTGATAGCCGAAGTCTCCGTCGACGTCTCCTTTATAAAAGCCTAGGAATTTCAAACGCCCCTGCAACTCGTACACGTCTGCTGTTCCGGACGTTCCGTACCTGATTTCGTTCTTGCTGAACGTTTGCTCGGTATGTAAGCGGTGCTTGAGCTCCAACCCGGCAAATAACACAACTACCAAACTAACGGTGATGACAATCAATCGTTTGTTCATTCGCGGCAACTCACCTTTCCCACTCTCATGATGTCAGACCTATTTAAGGGTTATTATGAGAAAGGGATGCCGCTTCTATTCAATACTTTCGTAATGCATCCTTCAACCTCGCTAGGAGCTCATTCGGTTGATTTCGTACTGCTCCATGGAGATCAGCACCTCGCGGGGCTTACTGCCCTCGTACGGCCCTACGATACCCCGCGCTTCCATCGTATCGATCAGCCTCGCCGCACGGGTGTACCCGACGCGCATACGGCGCTGCAGCAGCGATACGGACGCCTGCTTCGCCTCCAAAATAATTTGCACCGCTTGATCGTAAAGCTCGTCCTCAAACAGGTCCTGATCGTCCTGTTTCTCCTCCACAAGCGGTACCATATCTTCAACGTATTCGACCTGGCGCTGGGTGCGCACGAAATTACAAACGGATTCGACCTCCTGGTCGGATAAAAAGGCCCCCTGCACGCGGACCGGTTTGGACGCGCCCATCGGCAAATAAAGCATATCACCCCGGCCAAGCAGCTTTTCCGCTCCGGCTGAATCAAGAATCGTTCGCGAGTCGACTTGCGACGATACGCCGAAGGCGATCCGCGATGGAATGTTCGCCTTGATCACGCCGGTGATCACGTCTACGGAAGGCCGTTGGGTCGCAATCAGCAAGTGGATACCGGCCGCGCGCGCCATTTGCGCCAAGCGGCAAATCGCATCTTCGACATCATTGGCGGCGACCATCATCAGGTCGGCCAACTCGTCGACGATGACAACGATATAGGGCAGCGGAGCACCGGTTTGCGTTTCCACCAGCATGTTATTGTAGCCCTCGATATTTCGTGTGCCGCTCTTAGAGAACAGTTCATACCGTTTCTCCATCTCGACGACGACCTTCTTCAAGGCCAGCGAAGCGCGCTTCGGATCGGTGACAACGGGCGCCAGCAAATGCGGAATACCGTTATACACATTCAATTCGACCATCTTCGGGTCAATCATCAGAAACTTGACTTCATCCGGCTTCGCTTTGAATAAAATGCTCGTGATAATGCCGTTGACGCACACCGATTTCCCTGAACCTGTAGCCCCCGCAACCAACATATGAGGCATCTTCGACAAGTTGCCGACGATCGGCTGGCCGGAAATGTCGCGGCCGAGCGTGATTGACAGCTTGGAGGCGGCATCCTGAAAGGCTGCCGTCTCCATGACCTCACGCATCGTAACGATCGACACCTCGGTATTCGGCACTTCGATGCCGATTGCCGATTTACCGGGAATTGGCGCTTCCATCCGGATGTCCTTAGCGGCGAGCGCCAGCGCGATATCGTCGGTCAAGCTGACGATGCGGCTAACCTTCACCCCGACGTCAGGCTGAATTTCGTAACGCGTCACCGCCGGCCCCCGCACCACTTCGAGCACCTTGGCGCGGACGCCAAAGCTTTCCAGCGTCGCTTCCAGCTTGCGGGCGACCGCTTTGTAGTCCAGCGAATCGGCGCCTTTCCCCGAAGCCGGCTTGGATAAAAGCTGCAGCGAAGGCAGTTCGTAAGGTATCGTCAGCGGCTTCGTCTTGATGTCAAAGTCTTCACCGTTCGCGGTATCGAGGCTCTGCTGCTCTTGCGGCTGCGCCGCCGGATCGGCTGCTGCGGTCGCCGCCCCCGTAACAGAGGCTTGCGGCTGTCCGCTCAATTCGTTCTCGTCATAGCTTTCTTGCCGCACTTGTTCCTGAAAATCGCGAATAACCGGAATCGCCGAGTCGTATCCCGCGGCTTCTTTCGCATCGTTGCCATCGTTCGAATCGGGTTCTTCCCCGGCATAAGCGGAGTATACCGTTACTTCTTCGTCCGCCTCCGAGTACGTCTCATCCTTAGTTCGTTTCGAGGAAACGCGCGCTTTCTTCCCGCCGTCCTCCGAAGGTTTTAACAGCTCAAAGAACAAAGACCGTTTCTTGGCCGCGGATTTGCGAGCCTTAGGCTCCGGTCTGTACGTTTCTTCGTCGAAGTCTTCGTCGATCGGCATTGCGAGAACAGCCGCCGCTTTCTTCTTGCGCGCTGCCGCGGTCGCTGCGGCCGCTGCGGCCGCCTCGGATGCTCTGGCCGCTTTCCGCTCCATCATCTTCCGCTTTAGGAATTGCCCGAGCAGCGTATCCTTGAACGGCTTGCGTCCCTGCAGCCTGGCTGCCAGATCGCCGAACGACCACCCGGTAACCAGAATAAAGCCGGCTACAACCAGCGTAAATTGAATGAGCCGCGCTCCCAAATTGCCGAACATGAAATACAATGCCGCATACAGTAAGGAACCCGTCATCCCGCCGCCTACACCGTCGGTCAAGATGTTCTGGCCCTCTTCGGAAGGACTCAGCCCCTCGACCAGGCTCGTCCACGTCTGGAAGACGATCTGTCCTGCCGTGAAATCAGCCTTAGGGTACAGCTGTGTGAACAAGCTGATGTGGCTCATCAGCAGCAGGGACAGCATGATGAGCAAAATCCCCGACTTTCGGACCGTTCGCCAAATCGGCCACTGGCGCTTCATCATCGCGTACAACGCGACGTATATGAATACGAGAGGGATGACAAAATCCCACGTCCCGATCACGAACCGGAACAAATAGGTGAGCGAACGGGCCACCGAGCCTTCACGGGAAAGCGCGATGACGGATAACGTTAAGATCAGGATGCCGTACAGCTCAAATTTTAAATTGGTTTTGATACCTTTGCCACTCTTCTTCCTCTTGGCCAAAACCATTCACCCCCGTCAGCCTATTATACCATAAACTGGAGCGAAGCTGAACGGGACGCCTGCAAAAACGGTTAGCCGGGAAAGACCGGTTTAAATTCGATTAACCGGCCAGGGGTGTACTGCGGATTTAAAAAATCTTGCGGGTTGCAGCTTATGAGCCGTACGATGGTAGCCTGCGTTTGATTGATCGGCTGTACCTGCATCGTCACGCCGTTCATGACGATTTCCAGCAATTGCGTCGCCGACTCCATCGCGTCAATGCCTTCCATGACCTTGTCCATCGGCAATATCGTGTAATGCGTCATTGCACCACACCCCCGGAGAGTGTTTTCCGGCGTTCTTCGATCATGCTGTTTAATTTGCCGATGGCCTCCCCTATTCCCCCCAAGCTGTCGATGAGCCCGTATCTAACGGCATCCGTCCCGACGACGGTCGTTCCGATATCCCGCGTCAACTCGCCCGTTTTAAACATAAGCTCCTTGAATTTATCCTCGTCTACACGGGAATGCCGGGTTACGAAACGAATGACGCGCTCCTGCATTTTATCCAGATATTCGAACGTTTGCGGCACACCGATAACCAGACCGTTCAGCCGGATCGGGTGGATGGTCATCGTAGCGGTTTCCGCGATAATGGAATGGTTCGCCGACACGGCGATCGGTACACCGATACTGTGTCCGCCTCCAAGCACCAGCGTGACCGTCGGCTTCGACAAGGTGGCAATCATTTCGGCGATGGCCAGCCCCGCTTCTACGTCGCCTCCCACCGTGTTGAGAATGATCAGCACGCCTTCAATTTTCGGATTTTGTTCGGCCGCTACGAGCTGCGGGATCAGATGCTCGTACTTTGTCGTCTTGTTCTGCGGCGGCAGCACCATGTGTCCTTCTATTTGACCGATGATCGTCATGCAAAAGATATTCGATTCGCCGCTCGGCACGACGGTTTGACCCAGCTGCTGGATGGCTTCAACCGCTCCGTTCTTGCGGTTTTCGTCCTGCCCCTGAGCTGTCTGCGGCTGTTGTTGCGGCTGTTGATCCTGTCTGTTCGTCAGCATGGCAAATTCCCCCTACTAAGTATCCAAATCTTCTTTAGTATGGTACGCTTCGCCAATAATATGCACGTATAGAAAAAGCTTCCTTACCCGGCAACGGCCGAACAAGGAAGCTTTAACGTTTATATAACTTAGGGTTCAAGTGACTAATGCGAGTGACTAGACTTCCATAATAATCGGGAGAATCATCGGTCTTCTTCTGGTTTGTTCATATAAAAATCGTCCGAGTGCATCTTTTACATGCGTTTTGAGCGATGCCCACTCATTTACGTTTTCATTCATCAGGCGATGGAGCGTGCTCGTCACGATCCGGTTCGCCTCGTCAAGCAGACCTTCGGATTCTCTCACATACACGAAACCTCGGGAGATGATGTCCGGACCGGACAAAATCGCACCATCCTGTTTGCTCAACGTTACGACGACGACCAGAATGCCGTCCTGGGACAGCAGCTTGCGGTCGCGAAGCACGATGTTGCCTACGTCGCCTACGCCCAAACCGTCGATCAAGATGTTGCCCGCCGGCACTTTCGAACCTTTGCGAGCGACGCCGTCTTGAATTTCGACGGTTTCACCGTTGTCCACGATGAAGATGTCTTCGCGCGGAATGCCGACGGATTCGGCCAACAAGCCGTGCTGCCGCAGCATCCGATACTCACCGTGAATCGGAATGAAATATTTAGGCCTCATCATATTCAGCATCAGCTTCAGTTCTTCTTGACTGCCGTGTCCGGAAACGTGCACACCGGTTATCGAGCCCGGTCCGTAAATTACATGCGCGCCGATGCGCATAAGCTCATCCACCGTACGCCCGACGTAACGCTCGTTGCCCGGAATCGGAGTCGCCGCAATAATGACGGTATCTCCCGGCAAAATGTCGACCTTGCGGTGCGTCGATCGAGCCATACGCGTTAACGCGGACATCGGTTCGCCCTGAGAGCCTGTCGACAAAATGGCTACGCGATCGCCTGCCATCTTGTTCACTTCTTCCGGCTCGATCAGCATACCGTCCGGAATGTTCAGGTAACCGAGTTCGCTGGCGATCGATACGACATTCACCATACTGCGCCCGATAACGGTCAGCTTACGACGCGTTGCCACGCAAGCGTCGACAACCTGCTGAATCCGGTGAATATTGGACGCGAACGTTGCAATAATGACGCGCTGCTTCGCTTTGCGGAACACCTCTTCGATTTCTGCGCCGACACTGCGTTCCGATCCGGTATAGCCCGGACGCTCGGAGTTCGTACTGTCGGACAACAGGGCCAGTACACCTTTTTGTCCGATAGCCGCCATTTTGTGCAAATCGGCGTACTGATCGTTAACCGGCGTTTGATCGAATTTGAAGTCTCCGGTGTGCACCACGTTCCCTTCCGGCGTTTCCAGGCAAACCCCGACGGAATCCGGAATACTGTGGTTCGTTTTGAAGAACGTCGCTGTAATGCAACCCATTTTCAATTCCGAATCCGCTGTGATCACATGACGCTTCGTTTCGCCAAGCAAGCCCGCTTCTTTCAATTTCGTTTCGATTAACCCCAAGGTTAACCGGGTTCCGTAAATAGGCACATTCAGATGCTTGAGTACATACGGCAAGCCGCCGATATGATCTTCATGTCCGTGCGTAATCAGAATACCGCGAACTTTATCGCGGTTTTCCGTCAAGTATGAAATATCCGGGATTACGATGTCGATACCGAGCATGTCCTCCTCTGGAAATTTCAAGCCGCAGTCGACAACGACGATGTCGTTCGCATACTGAATCACATACATGTTTTTACCGATTTCACCCACGCCGCCTAGGGCAAAAATCGAAAGTTTGTCTATATTTTTCTTTGACAACGTATAAACCTCCTTGGTTGATTTGACGACGATTTTCCATATGAACGATTAACCAATTCATAAACCGCACCAGTCACTTGCCACCATTATACATGAAAGAATCTTGCCATTACAAGTAAACCGTAAATACCGCTCATCCCTGTGCCGGGTACTGCTTAGCATCTCCTAAAAAAAGAAAACCGATGCCGCGAACGGCACCGATTCATCGAAGACTTCATGCAAATAGGGACGCAATGAATTGTCCTTCTTGTTCGGTCACATCCACGAGCGGGAGCCGTACGCCACCGACCGAAACCCCTCGAAGGTTAAGCGCATATTTCACCGGGGCCGGGTTGGGGCGGAAGAACAATCCGCTGAAAATCGGCAAAAGCTGCCCATGCAGCTTAGCCGCTTCCTGTACGTTCCCCTGCAAGTAGCAGTTTATCATATTTTTCATTTCTTTTCCAATTACATGACTGGCTACGCTGACCACGCCGTACGCTCCGACCGATAAGGCCGGCAGCGTCATGCTGTCATCGCCGGTATACACGCGAAACCCGGACGCAGCGCCGCTCACGATTTGCGTTAATTGGTCAGTGCCCGCGCAATCTTTCGTCGCGACGATGTTCGGAATTTGGGAGAGCCGAATCGTCGTCTGCGCATCGATGTTCACGCTAGTACGGCCCGGAACGTTGTACAAAATAACCGGAATCGAAACGGATTCTGCGATCGCTTTGAAATGCTGGTACAGCCCTTCTTGCGTCGGACGGTTGTAATAGGGTGCGACAAGCAGCAGCGCATCGACGCCGAGCTTCTCCGCTTCCTTGGACAAATGAATCGAGTGGGCCGTGTCGTAACTGCCCGTGCCGGCAATAATTTTCGCCCGTCCTCTCGCATGCGTAACGGCCGCTTTGAACGATTGCAGCTTCTCTTCCTCGGTGAGAGTCGGGGACTCCCCCGTCGTGCCGCAAATGACGAGGCTGTCGCTTTGTTGGTCGTCAATCAAATAGTCCATTACTTTCTCGAATTGTGCCCAGTCGACGTTAAGATTCTCATCGAACGGGGTAATCATAGCCGTTACCAGTCTTCCGAAATCCACGACCTTCTCCTCCTTACGAGCTTATTTATGCAGATTGAATTTTCGATGCAAAGCCCGTACCGCCCGGGCCATATCTTCCCCTTGCACCAACACCCAAATGGTTGTATTGGAGTCGGCGGATTGCAAAATCTGTATATCTTGGTCCGTCAACGCTTCAACGATCGTGGCCATAATGCCGGGAACGCCGTTCATGCCGCCGCCGACGATCGACACCTTGGCGCAATGTGACGTGATCAGCGGCGTCAAGCCGAGCTCGGCCAGCGCTTTCAAAGCGCGGTCCGTTTCCTGATCGAAGACGGTGTACACGACGCCTGACGGGTTGACATTAATGAAATCAACGCTGATCCTCTCTCTCGCCATCGCCTTAAACACGCGAAGCTGCAGATCGAATGCGCCTTCCTGCGCGGCTACCCGAATTTGGGAAATGCCGGGAACATGCGCGATTCCGGTAACGAAACGGTCATGAAGCGTACCCGATTGTTTCATCGCTTCGGGATGCGTGACAAGCGTTCCCGGGTGCTTGTTGAAGGTGGAGCGCACGCGCACCGGAATGCCGGCTTGCATAGCCATTTCGACGGCGCGCGGATGGATGACTTTCGCCCCTAAATGCGCCATATTGCAAATTTCCGTATACGATACGACATCCAGCGGCTTCGCATCTTCGACGATCCGCGGGTCCGCCGTCAATATGCCGCTCACATCGGTGAATATATCGACGATTTCGGCCTTCAGCGCAGCGCCTAGCGCCGTCGCCGACGTATCGCTGCCGCCCCGGCCGAGCGTCGTCAAATCCCCGCCTGACGTCTGGCCCTGGAAGCCGGCCACAATGACAACGTTTCCTTGCTCAAGCAGGTCCAAGATTCGATTCGGCACGATCGAAACGATCTGTGCATTCCCGTAGTCATCATTCGTTTGAATCCCCGCCTGCGCCCCCGTCAATGCGACAGCGGGGATGCCGTTCGCATGCAGCAGGCTGCAAAGCGTCGCTGCCGATATGAATTCGCCGCAGCACAGCAGCAGATCCTTCTCTCTTGCCGGTAAACAGTCTCCGTTCTTGCTTATCCAATCCAGCAAGGTGTCTGTCGCGTAGGGCTCACCCTTCCGTCCCATCGCCGATACGACAACTACGAGTTTGTACTCCTGGTTCAAAGCGTCTTGAATGTGTTCGATTACGTTTGCTCTAGCTTCGGCAGTGGAAAGGGATGTGCCTCCAAATTTCTGCACCAAGATCTTCATCAAAGATCTCCCCTTTCGGTTCTTCCATTACTTGCAGCCGCCACTTCGAATGTCTTCGATCAGCAGCTTGCAAGCAAAAGCTTGGCTTCCCGTACGAAACGGGAAGCCAGCCTCTTCGTTAGTTTTGTTCGATCGCGATGTACTCGGCGATTTGCACGGCATTCCACGCCGCGCCCTTCAACAAGTTGTCGGATACAATCCACAGGTTGAGCGCGCGAGGATTGCTCAGGTCGCGGCGAACGCGGCCGACGAACGTCTCCAGCTTGCCGGCGGCATCCGTCGCCAGAGGGTATACTTGCTCCGCCGGATTGTCCTGGAGGATGATTCCCGGTGCATCGGCAAGCAGCTGTTTCACTTCTTCGATGTCGAAATCGCTTTTCAGTTCGACATAAACCGACTCCGAATGACCGTAAACAACCGGAACACGCACACAAGTCGCCGTTACTTCAAGCGATTCGTCGCCCATAATTTTTTTCGTTTCGTTGATCATTTTCATCTCTTCGTAAGTAAATCCGTTCTCGACGAATTTGTCGATCTGCGGAATGGCATTGAAGGCGATTTGATGTTTTTTCGGCAGCGAACCAACCGGTAAAATTTGCGGTTCCACCTCATTGCCTGCGAGCACCTCGCGGGATTGGCGAAGCATTTCGTCGATCGCGCGCGCACCTGCGCCGGATACCGCTTGATAAGTCGATACGATAATACGGGAAATCCCGTAGCGGTCGTAGAGCGGCTTCAGCGTTTGCACCATTTGGATCGTCGAACAGTTCGGGTTGGCGATAACGCCTTTATGTTCGTTCACTTTGTCAATGTTGACTTCCGGCACGACAAGCGGCGTTTCCGGATCCATCCGGAATGCGCTAGTGTTATCTACGCAAACCGTGCCATGCTTGATCGCTTCCGGAATGAGCGCTTTACTGACGTCTCCGCCTGCGCTGAACAGCGCGATGTCGACGCCCTGAAAGCTGTCCGGCGTCGCTTCCTGCACCGTAATTTCTTGACCTTTAAACGAAACCTTCGAGCCTGCCGAACGAGCGGAGGACAGAAGTTTAAGCTCTTGAATGGGGAAATTCCGTTCCGCCAGCAAACGGATGATTTGTTCTCCTACGGCACCTGTTGCGCCTACGACGGCAACGTTAAACAATTTTTGATTCGACATGTAGTTCTCTCCCCTGCAGTATGTTTGCCATAATCTATAAATTTAGTAATTAAAACGTTCAATCAGCATCGGCTGAAGCTGTTTGCCTTGGAGCGCCGCTTCGCACGTTTCCATAATCAAGTCCATGCGGGCCACGAGCGAATTCGGTTTGGCCGCCGGCGCATCTTGTCCGTAAGGGACGAAGTAGATGTTTTTCGTGATCAGCAGCTTGCCGACGTTCATTGCGTTCAATCCGAGCCCGTCATTCGTGGAAATCGCGAGCACAAGCGGACGTCCGTTCCGCATTTGCGCTTTGGCGGCCATCAGCACCGGGCTTTCCGTCATCGCATTGGCCAGCTTGCTCGTCGTATTTCCCGTGCAAGGCGCGATAACCATGACATCGAGCAGTTTCGAAGGACCGAGCGGTTCGGCATCTACAATTGAAGAAATAATATCATTTCCTGTGATCTCTTTCAACTGTTTTTGCCAATTTTCCGAGGTTCCGAAGCGCGTATCGGTCGTCATAATCGTATTCGAAACGATTGGCACCACCCTCGCTCCCTCGTCGACGAAACGTTTAATTTGCGGCATGACTTCCTCAAACGTACAATGGGAGCCGGTCAACGCGAAACCTACCGTTATTTTTGTCCAATCCATCAGGCATTCCTCCTAGTCGCTTCATCTTCCATGATGATGCGGATTATCGTATCCGCCATGATCCGGCCCGCCGTCTTCGGCGCCACGATGCCCGGCAATCCGGGAGCGAGCATCGCCTTGACGCCGCGCTTCTCCGCAAACCGGAAATCGGTGCCGCCCGGCTTCGAAGCCAAGTCAATGATGATGGCACGATGCGGAATGTTCGCAATAACTTGCGCCGTCACGATCAACGAAGGTATCGTGTTGTACAGGAAATCGACTTTGGACACATGGGAGATCAATTCCTTCGAATAAAAAGGATTCATGCCCATCTCCGTGGCGCGGGCAAAATATTCGGGCCTATTCACCCCGAATCTGACCTTCGCCCCCATCCCTTGAAGCGTCCGGGCAAGCGTAATGCCCGTACGGCCAAATCCGAGCACCATCGATTCGGAGCCATGAATCGTAATGTCCGTGTTCTGGATCGCCATCATAATAGCGCCTTCCGCCGTCGGGATGGAATTGTAGATCGCCACGTCATCGCGGTCGAACAGTTCGACGAGTCCGATGCCGACAGTGGAACACAGCTCGCGTAAGTAAGGCTTCGCCATGCCGGTGAACACTTTGGCGTGTTTCGGCAAGGCGGCTATATGTTCATGTGACAGACGTAATTCCTTCGAAGAAAATATGCTTTCGACGCGTCCTTGGTCATCGGTTCCTACGGCTGGCAATATCAGGGCATCCAGGCTTTCTAAGGCTTCCGGCGTCAGCTCCGCCTTGGTGATCCCGCTGAACCCGTTTTGGAGATTGTCGAATCCGATCAGTACGACAGTGGCGTCCAGCTCGGAGCATTTGTGAATAATCTCGAGCTGTCTGGCGTCGCCGCCGATCAAACCCACATGAATCCCGGTCAGCATTCCTTTCACCTCTTTCTAAATCGCTCTCGATAACTTATCTTATGCGGTTGCCCAGAGATGGGTTCCAGCGCGGGAGAACGTCTGAAGAGGCGAAGCTTCGGCTCGCCGGGACTCTACAGGAAGAGCGGCAAGATCGAGTAGGAGGAGGCGCCTAGCCTCCGTCCTCTCACACCACCGTACATGCGGGTCCGCATACGGCGGTTCCAAAAGGTTAACAAAGCTCTAAATAACGAGAAAGCAAACTTTTCAGCCCTTTCGCTTCCCAATAGGAAGCCGGAAGGGCGTTGTTTGTGTTTCGAGACATTTCCCACGACCCGCGCCTGGAATTCGCCATCATAAAGCAAGCCCATTCTGGAACGCCGAGTGCTCGGAGCTCGCGGATTCGGGTACGCACCCGTTTCCACTGCTTCCATAAGCACATACGCAATCTGCGTCGAATCCATTGGTCGAATTTCTCGCAGTGACCTTTCGCCGAGGCTAGTCGGAAGTAGCCGATCCAGCCGATGAGATAACGGTTCAACTGCAAAATCCGGTTTTCCATAGACATCGATCGCGCTCGGTTCGTCAGCTCCCGCACCTTCTCTTTGAATCGTGAGATGGTTTGTGGAGCTAATCGAATCGTCGCTTTCTTGTCCCTCAGGAAGCTAAAGCCGAGGAACTTACGGTTCCAAGGGCGGTCTACCGCGCTTTTCTCTCGATTCACTTTTAGTTTTAGTTTTCCTTCTACGAAGCGTGTTACCGACTCCATGACGCGTTCGCCCGCACGTTTACTGGCTACGAAGATATTACAGTCGTCCGCGTAGCGGACGAAACGCAATCCTCGTTTGGTTAGCTCTTTGTCCAAGTCATCCAGCAGGATGTTGGCTAAAAGCGGACTGAGCGGTCCACCTTATGCAAAGTAAAGGATTATGCAAAGTAAACCTCAGAAACCCCGTTAATACGGGATTTTGGTTAGATTTACTTTGCATAGTATTCCGGCTACAGTTCGGAAAGCCAAGAAAGCAGCGCCTGATCCTGGTTCCAGTCTGGCAAGTGGTTGTCTACAAGATCAGGATAGGCCTGTTCAATAGCTTTTCGCTTGGTCTCTGTATCCGTTCGAGCATAGACCTCCGTCGTTTTCAAATCGACATGGCCCAGAAAATCACGAATGTAGATGAGATTGACGCCTGCTTGCAGGAGATGCATGGCCTTCGAGTGTCGGAGCATATGAGGCCTCACTTTCGAAGGCACAATCGTCGATGTTTTTCTGGCTGCTGCCGCATATTTGGTAAGAATGTGAGCGACACCTTCTTTCGTTAGTTTGTTCCGCTGGTTGTTTGTAAACAAGGGATGCTCATTCTTTGACGGGTGATCCAGCTTTTGCTCGAACCTGTATCGCTGTAATAGAATAACGGTGTTTTTCATTAGCGGAACACGTCGGGTCTTGTTGCCTTTTCCCGTCAACTGAATGACGGAGGGCGTATCCAGAAATACATCGCCCACGCGCATATCGATGAGTTCCTGAACTCTGGCGCCGGTGTCGTACAAGACACTCAGTAAGGTCAAATCTCGCCGGCCCTTCAAACCGTTTCGGTCCGGTTGAGCCAAAAGCAATTGTATCGCCTCTGGCGACAGGTGCTCCACCATCGCTTTGGGAGCCTTCTTCATCGGAACCGCCATCGCTTTTTGAAGATGAAAGAGCCCGGCCGGTTCCTCGTACTGTATGTATCGTAAGAACGAATGAATGGCTGTCAGACGCAGATTTCGGGTCGTGATGCTGCAAGTCCTTTCGGACTCCAGCCAGTCCAGAAATCCTGTAATCAACTCGGCTGTAAACAAGGCCAGATGCAGACGTTCTGCCGGAATATGCTTCACCTCCTGGCAATATCGTAGGAGAAGCTTGAAGGTGTCCCGGTAGGAATAAATGGTGTTTTTACTGACGTTTTTTTGTGACGTCAGATACGTCGAGAAGAATGCTGTCAGATGTTCAGCAAAATCAGTCGGTTTCATCGGCAGCAATTTCCAATGTCGGAATAATGTCGGGGTATCGCCCTTCCAGTTTCAGCATCAGGTCAGGAAATACATCCGCTGTCAGTCGCAGATAGTAGGCGGTTTCCGTAAATGAATCATGGCCCAAGTAGGTTTTCAGTACGGGAAGATAAGCAGCCAGATCCTTTCCCTGCAAAACCCATTGCTTCAAGCAGTGACACGCGAACGTGTGGCGGAAATCATGAATTCTTGGCCCTTTGCCCCTGCCGCCATGCGAAATGCCTGCTCGCCAAAGAAAGCGCCGAAAGTTGTGGTATACGTTTGCCAGCGTCATTGGTTTTCCGCCCAACGCCGGGAAAAACATTTCCGTATCTTTTGGGAAAGGATGCACTTGCCTGAAATAGCCGCGGCATCGTTCTGCCAATTCTACCGACATGGGAACCAACCGGCTATTGTCCTTTTTGGAATGGTGCACCGAAAGAATGCCTTGCTCCACGTCCACATCGCCAACGGTCAGTAGCCTGGCTTCGGAAACGCGTAGCCCACAGGCATAGATCATACGGAAAAACAAAGGCATGATCAGATGGCGGTCTGGGCATTCGGAACAATAGCGGCATCGATCTGTTTCAGCAAAAAAACGTTGAAGTTCATCGGTCGAGTAAATGTACGGTACGTAAGGCGTTTCCGCAGGATAGTATCGTTTAGGAATCACATACGCCGTTACCCCGATGCGATCCAAATAAATGCCGAATTGGCGGATGATCGATGCGCGGAAAAGTTGGTTGGCTTGGTGCTCATGCGCTTTTTTACTGCACCAATCCAATACCATTTCCCGGGTCAGCGTCGTAGCTTCCGGGTAATTCTCCAGCGTAAACCGATCAAACCGTGCCAAATGGGCGGCGTCTGTTTCGTATTTGTACCCGACGGCTTGCTTCAAGGCGACATGGCGCCCAATATGGTCTTTAAACGGTCCGGTATACCGTTCGTTATTCATGGTCGTCCCACCTCATCCAAGCAAAGCGAGCAAGCCCTCAGTTTTTCGATGTCGACCTTCAGGTAGACGGCGGTTGAGTCGGGGTCGACATGGCCGAGTATATCCGAAATGGTGGAAAGCGGCGTATCCTGCTCCAAGAGCCTGCTGGCCATCGTGTGCCGGAGCGAGTGCATGCCGCGCCGTTTTTTTAGCGTCGGCAAATGCGCCAGTTCCATATACCGTTTAATCAGTTGGCTGAGATGGTCGTCTTCGGAGAAGGGACCAAACGGCGCCATGTGCCGGACAAACAGAAAGGGACTGTCGACTTTGGGGCGGCCATATTTGAGGTAATCGATCACGGCCCAACCGACCTCCGGCGTCAGCGGAAGAGATAGAGGCTGCCTGGTTTTCGACTGGATAAAGGTCAGTTTCTTCGCTTCCCAATGGAAATTCGTCATCTGCAGATGCTTAATGTCGGTGCAGCGCATGCCTAATCGACAGGCCAACAGGATGATGGCATAATCCCGTTTACCTTTCGGATTTCCTCGATCAATGGCGGCGATCAGTTTTTTTAATTCATCCGCTGTCCATACGGAAGGAATGCGCGTCTGCTTTCTGGCTTGTACCATCGGCATATTTTCTGCGAAATCGGTTTGGATGACTTCTATTTCCAGAAGGAACCGGAAAAAAGCGCGTAGAGCGCAAATCACTTGCTCCACTGTCTTGTAGGTGTAGCCAGCCAAGGTTTTGAGGTAATCATGGATCAATCTAAGGTGAATCTCCTTGCAATCCATGACTTTCTGCGACACCAAATAGTCCATGAATCGAGCCGACTGCTTGACATAATGATCGGTTGTGACGGGAGAGTACGACTTGCGAACGCAATATTGCTTAAACCGTTCGTTTATGGCGATGAAATAGGAATCAGTCAGGATTTCCTTGTGCTTGTAATAGCGGCGCAATACGGTGTGGTGCAACTGAAAATCGCCGATCATCCGGATGATGCGCAGCTCTTGCGTTTCTGCCTGCGACAAGGTTCGATGAAAGTCTTTTTCGAAGATCTGAAAGTGCTTCTCGACGAACGCAATACCCAGTTGTTCGGAATATTTGGCTTCTCCTCGCTCTTTTGCAAACCGAAGCAGCATTTGCCAACGTCTGCGGTAAAATTTCATGGAGCCCTCGGTATAACCCAGCCGCAGCATTTCTCGCTCCAAATTCTGAATCAGTTCAGCCAATGTTTGCTTTTGCATGATATATGCCTCCCAAAATGATAGTTGAGCGTGATGCTCTTACCATCATCTTCGGATACTATGCAAAGTAAATCACTACGGATTGTTGTAGCGACAGGCTTTTTTACCGATTACTTTGCATAGTAGCTTTCTTTGCATAAGGCGGCCTATGCAAAGCTTTGCATAGTCCACCCTGCGGCGTACCTTCTTCCGTCTTCTCGAGTACTCCATTCGCCATGACTCCTGCGTTTAGATAGGCACGGATCAGCTTCAGAACACGCTTGTCCGTCACTTTCCGCGCTACCCTTGCCATGAGCATGTCGTGGTTCACTCGGTCAAAGAACTTCGCCAAGTCCATGTCTACGACCCATCGAAAGCCTTCCTGGATGTAGTGCTGGGCTTGCTTTACCGCATCGTGCGCTCGCTTCCCGGGACGAAAGCCGTAGCTATGCCTCGAGAAGTCCACGTCAAAGATCGGATTCATTACTTGCAGAAGGGCTTGTTGGAGGAAACGGTCCATTACGGTCGGGATGCCGAGCAGCCTCACGCCGCCCCCGGGTTTGGGGATTTCCACCCGTTTGACGGGCATGGGTCTGTACGTTCCCGCAAGGAGTTCAGTTTTCGCCGTTTCCCAGTGTGTTTTCAGGTAAGCTTGTAGATGCGCTACCGTTACACTGTCCACACCGGGGGCTCCCCCGTTCTGCACCACTCGTTTGTAGGCGAGCCTGAGGTTATCTCCTCTGAGTATTTGCTCCAACAAGTCGTTATTCGCTTCGCGAGAGGAAGGGGCGGCTTGTGCCGACGAAGAACTCGGCGCTCCGGCATACCCTGACGGCTTCACCGCTTCTCTTTGCCGCGAGCTCTCTTGCGAGATATTCTGCTGTCTTTGCTCTTCATACGAACGCATCGGTTTCCTCTCTCCTTTCGGTTCAGCCCTTCCGGTTTCCGGCGTCCCGTACTCCCGTACTATGGCTTCTGCTGACTCCTGCGGATTCAGCGCGGCTTCTCAGCCGCGGTTACGAAGTGACTTCGCGTGTTCCGCAGGTCTCCCCAGATAAGAACGTCATCTTTCTGCCCGCAGCCACTGGAGTCTACAACGTTAGCTCTTGGCGACTTCGGATTTCGTCATGTATGGGTGACTCATCCAGCTAACCCTGCCTCAAATCCAGTTCGTGTACCTTGGCTCGTGCATTTGCCTCCAGCTTCCTTCAGATTCCGCCTCGCGGTGGACACCCTTGCTCTTGGCTAACGGTAGGCGTTCGCCAGCCCCCGTTCGGGACTCTCACCCTAGAGATGACGCCCATGCTGGGCGTACCACAAAAAAAGGACAGGGGCGCCCTGTCCTTTTCAATTCCCTACCGTTATTTTGTTCCCGTATGGCCAAAGCCGCCGACGCCGCGAACGGTGTCGTCAAGCTCATCCGTTTCAACCAGACGAATTTGCGGTACGCGCTGGAATACCATTTGCGCAATTCGTTCTTTCCGTTCGATGGTGAACGGTTCCCGGCCGTGATTAATCAGAAGCACCTTCACTTCGCCGCGGTAATCGGCGTCGACCGTGCCCGGCGCATTAAGCGTCGTTATCCCGTGCTTGAACGCAAGTCCGCTGCGCGGCCTGATTTGCGCCTCCAGCTCGCCCGGCATCGCCAGCGCGAAGCCGGTCGGGATCAGCGCCCGTTCGCCCGGCGCAAGCACAACCGGCTCGCCGACGGCGGCGTACAGGTCGAAGCCGCTCGCAAGCTCCGACATTTTCACCGGCAGCGGCATGTCTTCATTCCCCGGCAGCCGTTTAATCCGCACGTCAAACATCTCAGACAAGCTGATCCCTCCCGAACCCGTCAATCGCATCGTTCGACTGGCCTACCATCGCCAGCGCAAACGGAGTTGACAGCAAACTTGCGGTTAAAGCCTGAATTTGTTCCATCTCGACGCGTTCGATCCGCTCAATCATTTCGTCGAGGCTGTAATGTCTGCCGAGCATCAGCTCGTTCTTGCCGATGCGGTTCATCCGGCTGCTCGTGCTTTCCAGGCTAAGAATCAGACTGCCCTTCATTTGCTCCTTGCCCTTGCGCAGTTCAGCCGGAGTCAAGCCGTTGCGCTTGATGTCATCCAGCATCTCCATTGTCACCTTCAGCACTTCGACCGTTTGCTTCGGCGCGGTTCCGGTATAAATCGTAAACATCCCGCCGTCCTGATACGACGTATGATAGGAGTAGACCGAGTACGCAAGTCCCCGCTTCTCGCGAATTTCTTGGAACAAACGGGAGCTCATGCCGCCGCCGATCGCATTGTTCAACAGAATCATCGCGTACAGGCGCTCGTCGGTCACCGATAATCCGGGCAGCGACAAGCAGATATGATTTTGTTCCGTCTTCTTCTGGTAATATTCGAGCTCGCTATGGAAGCCGAGCGGTTCCCGCGTCTCCGGCGCCGCATCGCCAGCGAAGCCGCTGAAATGCTGCTCGATCAGCTTGAGCACGTCGTCGTTCACATTGCCGGCGATGCTGACAACCGTATTGGACGGCGTATAGTGCGTTTTCATATAGCTTCTCAAGGTGTCGGAGTTCATCGCAGCCAAGTTATCCTGCGTGCCGATGATCGTATACCCGAGCGTATGTCCGCCGAAAGCCGCACGTGCGATCAAATCGTGGACCATATCGTCCGGCGTATCTTCATACATCGAAATTTCTTCGTAAATAACGTTCTTTTCTTTCTCCAGCTCAGCCGGATCGAACACGGACCGGAAAAACATGTCCGACAGTACTTCTACCGCCAGCGGCAAGTGCTCGTCAAGCACCTTGCAATAATAACACGTGTATTCTTTCGAGGTGAACGCATTGACGTTGCCGCCGATACCGTCGAAAATTTCGGCGATATCTTTAGCCGAGTATTTGTCGGTTCCCTTAAAGAGCATGTGCTCGATGAAATGGGAAATCCCGTTGTTCTTTTCATTCTCATTGCGCGATCCGGTTTTGACCCAAATGCCGAATGCGACGGAGCGGCACGTCGGAATTTTCTCTATGACGACACGCAGTCCATTATTGAGGGTATATTTGTCCAAGCAAAGAAGCCTCCTCATTCGTTCGGCTTATGCAGCCACCCGATTGGTATAATATTTAGATCTTAACATTATTGCCCTTTCGACTCAACTTCGGGAATGCGATCCGCCGAAATCACTTCGCTGACGGTGCCGAGCCGAAGTCCTTTGCTCTTGATGGCGTGAATCATCCCGGCCAGCGCTTCGCTGCTGGACGGCGTCGGATGCATCAGGATGAGCGATCCCGGCTCCACCCGTGTCGTCACTTTGCGAACAATCGATGCCGGCTCCGGCTTCTTCCAATCGATCGTATCGAGGGTCCAGAGAATCGTACGCAGCTTCAGCTCATGCGCCACCTCGACCGTCGTCTGATTAAAATCGCCGGAAGGAGGCGCGAATAGCTTGTTCGTCACACCTGCCTCCTTCAGCAGTTGTTCGGTCTTGGTAATTTCAGCCGTATTCTGCTCGCGGCTCAGTTTGCTCATATTTTTGTGAGAATACGCATGGTTCCCCAGCTCATGACCGCGTTCCGCAATTTTCTTCGCGGTTTCCACATTTTTCGAGAGCCATTTCCCATCCAGGAAAAAAGTCGCACGTACTCCTTCCTTCTCGAGCGTATTCAGCATGGGCGTAATATATTCATCTCCCCACGCAACATTGATCATCAAACCGACCATCCGCTTATGCGGGTTGCCTTTATAAATCGGATGCGGTCCCAATTGATCGAGCCCGATCTGCGGCGGCACCTCCCGAAGAACGATCGGCAGCGGCTGTCGAAACGATTGCGCTTCGGCTGCGGCCAATGACCGATCGATATCGACCTCGATCCCGTTGTAACCCGGCAGCGCCTTCCAGACCGGATCGATCTTGGCATTCACGGCAGGAACGTTCCGCTTCTCCGCCTCGGCGCGCAGGTAAGCGAGCGCCTGCGAGCGTGTGTCGCCCGCATCCTCCCGCCATACTTGCCTTGTGAGCGCTTTGAACGGATCTGCGAACGCGAAGGACCGCCCGGCTTCGCCTGCTTGCCGCGCATGCTCGGTAAACCGTTCCACGCCCGGTGATTGCTGAACGAACAACAGCATGCCGCCTAAACAGGCAGATGCCACCAACAGCAGTTGACGTTGCTTTCGATTCATAAGGGTTGTCTCCGTTCCTTTTGTTTGTCCCATTCATATGCAGGGGCAGACAAGTTTAGACCCGGAGAAGCCGATGCGTGCGCGGTATCGATCAAAAGACCATGCAGGCGGACACAACAAAAAAGAGACAGACTGCTCTGACTCTTTCTTCGTTACGACTACACAAGCGGTGCAGCGCGGATTATTAAGTTTGTGCGGGAGTGCTCGGAGGTGTAAGCAGTACTTTACGCGACAGGTTGACCCGACCTTGAGCGTCGATTTCGGTTACCTTGACCGTAATTTGGTCGCCGATCTTCACAACGTCCTCCACTTTCGCCACACGTTCGGTGGACAGCTGAGAAATATGGACCAAGCCGTCTTTACCCGGCAAAATCTCTACAAACGCGCCGAATTTCTCGATACGCCGCACGGTGCCTAAATAAATTTCACCGACGACTACTTCGCGTACGATGCCTTCAATGATGGAACGGGCTTTCTCGTTCATCTCGCTGTTCGACGATGCGATGAATACGCGTCCGTCCTGCTCGATGTCGATTTTCACGCCGGTTTCCTCAATGATTTTGTTGATGATTTTACCTCCGGCCCCGATCACGTCGCGGATTTTGTCCGGATTGATCTGCATGGTCACGATTTTCGGCGCGTATTGCGAAAGCTCGGACTTCGGCTCGGAGATGCGCTCCATCATTTTATCCAAAATGTACATCCGGCCCGTCTTCGCTTGCTCCAGCGATTGCGCGAGGATGTCGCGGTCGATGCCGTCGATCTTGATATCCATCTGCAGCGCTGTGACGCCTCTCGCCGTTCCGGCTACCTTGAAGTCCATATCGCCGAGATGATCTTCCATCCCCTGGATGTCGGTCAAAATCGAGAATTGATCGCCGTCCTTGATGAGCCCCATCGCAACGCCCGCAACCGGCGCTTTAATCGGAACGCCTGCATCCATCATCGCGAGCGTGCTTGCGCAAATGCTGGCCTGCGACGTCGAGCCGTTCGATTCGAGCACCTCGGATACAAGACGAATCGTATACGGGAAGTCCGTTTCGTTCGGAATGACCGCTTCCAGGGCGCGTTCGCCCAAAGCGCCGTGACCGATTTCGCGGCGGCCCGGAGGACGAAGAGGTCTTGCTTCACCTACGCTGAACGGAGGGAAGTTATAGTGATGCATAAACCGTTTGGATTCTTCCAAATCGATCCCGTCCAAAATTTGCACGTCGCCCAGCGCGCCAAGCGTACAAATGGACAAGGCTTGCGTTTGACCGCGCGTAAACAAGCCGGAGCCGTGCGTACGCGGCAGCAAATTGATGTCGCATTCGATCGGGCGAATCTCATCCAGAGCTCGTCCGTCCGGACGGATTTTATCGTGCGTAATCAGGCGGCGGACTTCTTCCTTCACGATATCGTACAACGTTTCTTTAACGTCATCCATCTTATCCGGTGTTTCCGCGTACACCGCGATGAAATGTTCCTTCGTTTCTGCGTTGATCGCGTCGATCGCATCTTGGCGTGCGTGCTTCTCCGGAATTCTGACCGCTTCCACGAGACGGGCTTGAGCGAATTCGCGAACCGCCTTGCTCACTTCAGCGTCCACCGTGTGCAGTTTCACTTCCATCTTCGGCTTGCCGA
Organism: Paenibacillus sp. EPM92; assembly: GCF_016586185.1. Taxonomy (NCBI): domain Bacteria; kingdom Bacillati; phylum Bacillota; class Bacilli; order Caryophanales; family Paenibacillaceae; genus Paenibacillus; species Paenibacillus sp. EPM92. The sequence goes on along the minus strand of NZ_BCPS01000068.1, from coordinate 70,656 downwards.
CTTGCGCCACGAGCTGCTCCTGCAGCGCTACGATCTTACGGATTTCGTCATGACCGAACATGATCGCCTCGAGCATCACTTCTTCCGGCACTTCGTCCGCTCCCGCTTCGACCATCATGATCGCATCCTTCGTGCCGGCGACCACCAGATGAATATCGCTCTTCTCCGCTTGCGCGAGCGTCGGATTGATGACGAATTGACCGTCTACCCGGCCTACGATAACGCCGCCGACCGGACCGCTGAACGGAACGTCGGAGATGCTAAGCGCCGCGGATACGCCGATCATGGCAGCCATCTCCGGCGTGCAATCCTGGTCTACGCTCATCACGATCGCAACGACTTGAACATCATTCCGGAATCCTTCCGGGAACAACGGACGAATCGGGCGGTCGGTCAGCCGGCTGGCCAATATCGCTTTCTCGCTCGGACGGCCTTCGCGCTTGATGAAACCGCCCGGAATTTTACCTACGGAGTACAAACGCTCCTCGTAGTTCACTGTTAACGGGAAAAAATCCAAATCTTTCGGTTCGGCAGAAGCCGTCACCGTACATAATACGACCGTTTCCCCGTAGCGGGCAACGACCGCGCCGTTGGCTTGCTTCGCCAATCGTCCGGTCTCCAGCACGAGAGTCCGGCCCCCAAGATCCATCTGAACCTTACTTTCCATACAAAACCTCCTAGTGTTGGCGTTCGTTCATAACATGAGCCTTCGAGATATGCCTATGTATGCCCGTTCGCACGGAACTGTTGTACTAAACCATTCTATGTAATGGTTAGTATTTCCTTCTTTTTGCGAAAACATTAGCCAAAAAAAGCAACCCCGAATCCCCGTGCATCCAAATGCAAACGATCTGGAGCGCCCCAAGGACAAACGTGGTTGCTTTGATTGTGGAATTAGCCGCGAATTAACGACGAAGACCGAGTTTCTCAATCAGTGCGCTGTAACGCTTAACGTCTTTGTTTTTCAAGTACGTCAGCAGCTTACGGCGTTGACCGACCATTTTGAGCAGACCGCGACGAGAATGGTGATCCTTCTTGTGCGTCTTCAAATGGCTCGTCAAGTTCACGATGTTTTCCGTCAGGATCGCGATTTGCACTTCAGGGGACCCTGTATCATTTTCATGAGTCTTGTGCGTTTGGATCAATTCCTGTTTACGCTCTTGTGTCAATGCCATTGTTGATTCACCTCCATATAAGTATATCTCCGGTAGCCCAGAGACCGTCGGAGTCTCGATTCTCCACGCTACGGATGTATGTGCAAGGCGAAATCCGATAGATTCTATCGAATCCCGATTCGACAACGTTTCATAGTATAGCATATCGGATAGATAAAAGTAAAATAAAATCCGCTTGCAGCTGTTATTTCTTTTCCATCAGCGTCTGTTTGGCACGATCGGCGTCCTGACCGATCTGTGCGATCAACTCCTGAATCGACGCGAATTTACGCTCGGCCCGAATATAGTCGACCAGCCGCACTTTCACGCGTTCTCCATAAATCGTCTCGCTAAAGTCAAACAAATGCGCCTCCAAGGTCGGTTGAAGCAAGCCGTCCGTGAACGTCGGCTTCACGCCGACATTCATCACCGCGCCGTGCCAGCGCCCTCGTGCGAACACTTCGACGGCGTAAACACCGTTGGCGGGCAGCACATAAGGGTCGGATAAGGCGATATTGGCCGTCGGATAACCGATCGTGCGGCCGCGTGCGTCGCCGTGCACGACATCGCCCTGAAGCTCGTAGGCTCGTCCAAGCAGCTCCGCCGCTTCGCGCACGTCTCCGGCCTGCAGACAGCTGCGAATTCTCGTACTGCTGACCTTGTCTCCGTGCAGGTGAAACGGGCGCACGATTTCGACGGCGAAACGGCCCTTCGCCAGCTCGCACAGCGTATCGGGCGTACCTGCCCCTTTATAACCGAACGTAAAGTCGAAACCGACAAACACGGTGTCCAAACCAAGCGGCACGAGCATATGCTCGACGAAGTCCTCAGGACTGACGCGCATGAACGATTCGTTAAACTCGACCACATACGTCATGTCCACGCCAAGCCCGCTTAACACTTCGTGCTTCAATGCCAGCGGAGTAAGCAGCTGCACGTAATGCTTCATCCCCAGCAGCTCCCTCGGATGAGGATGAAACGTCATAATCGCTGCGCCGCTGTCAAGTTCCCGGCCTCGCTCCACCGCAAGGCGTATCACTTCTTGGTGCCCCAGGTGCACACCGTCAAAATCACCGATCGCCAGCACCTGCGGACGACGGCCAGACCGCTCTGGCCCTTCCAGCGGAAACGAAAGCGATACCGTATGCATCATCGTTACGTTCACCTACAATCCCATTACGAAAATTACGAAAAAATTTTGACCGGCCGCAGCAGGCCTGATTCTGCATTCCATTCGTACACGCCGACCAAAAGCTCCGGTTCCCCATCGGAATAAGCGGCGATTTGTCCGGTTTCATCCGGCTGTAATCGTTCAAGCCCGACACGCTGATCTTCGTCCAAGCGAAGCTTCTGACCGAGCAGCGCTTTCGCCACTTGGTCCGCATGAAGACGCACCTGCGGCAGATGGCGCAGCGCTTCTTCCATAGAGACAAGGTGCGAGGCCAAGACGCCTTCCTCGGCCAGCTGCTGCACCTGCTCGAGCGTTAAGCACCGTTCCGGCGTTAAATTGCCGGTCGACGTACGCACCAGTTCGGCCATGACCGCCGGAACCCCGAGCGCCTTGCCGATATCGGCGCACAACGTGCGGATGTAGGTGCCTTTGGAGCAAAGTACGCGAAAACGTACGGCCGGATACTCGCCGCTCCAGTCGGTCTCCAGCACATCGATCCGATAAATCGTAACGACTCTCGACTTCCGTTCAACCTCGACGCCTTGACGAGCCAGCTCGTAAAGGCGTTTCCCCTCGACTTTAACCGCGGAATACATCGGCGGCACTTGCTCGATATCGCCGACGAACCGGTTGATAGCTTCGACCGCCTGTTCGGGGGTCAGTCGCTCGGAGACGCCTTCCATCCGCTCGATGGTCGTGCCGGTCAAGTCTTCGGTATCGGTAGCCAGGCCCAGCCAGACGTTAGCTTCGTATTCCTTGGGCAAATCCTGGATATACTCCACGACACGCGTAGCACGTCCGATACATAGGGGAAGCACGCCGGTCACTTGCGGATCGAGCGTGCCGGTATGTCCGATTCGTTTTATTTTTAAAATACGGCGCACTTTCGCCACAACATCGTGCGAGGTGTAGCCCTTCGGCTTCCAAATCGGTAAAATGCCTTCCAACGTCATGAGAGCGCCATCCCTACTTCCTGTACGACGCGTTCGATCGCTTCCTCCAAGGTACCGTGGATCGTGCACCCTGCCGCGCGCACATGACCTCCGCCTCCGAACCGCTGCGCGAGCTCTGCGACGTTCGCCTGTCCGCCCGATCGCAGGCTGACCTTCACAACCCCCGGCTGCTTCTCCTTGAACATCATGCCGACTTCGACGCCCTCGACGTTACGGGCATAATTGACCAGCCCGTCCATATCCTCGCTGGCCGCTTCCGACGAACGTAAATCATCGAGCGAAACCGACAGCCAAGCGATCCGGTTATCGTGAGAGAACGAAAGAGTGTTCAACGTTTTCTTCAGCAATGAAATTTGTCCGAAGGTCATCGTTTCGAGCAGTCTTTCCGCCAAATCGTGCCCCTGAACGCCGCGATTTAATAAATCAGCTGCAATCTGCAGCACCTTCGGCGACGTATTCGAATAGCGGAACCCCCCGGTATCGGTTAGCAGTCCGGAATAAATGCAGACGTTCCATTCCGCACTAAAGGGCAGACCCAGTTCAACAGCTAAATCGTACAGCACTTCAACCGTTGCCGCCGCATCCGCTTTCACCACGTTCACCGTTCCGAACAGATCGTTGGTCGCGTGATGATCGATGTTCAGCAGGAGGGCGTCCGGCTCGAAGCAGTCTTTCACTTTGCCGATTCGTCCGAAGTCCGCGCAATCGACGGAGATGACCTTCCCGAACATACGGTTCGGGCGGTCCTTCTCGTAATCGATAATGGGGAGAGAGCCGGCCATAAACTTAAATTTCTCCGGCATCCGTCCTTCGTTGATCAAGGTAAAGCGCTTGTTCATAGCGTGCAGCATCCAGGCGACGCCGAACGTCGACCCGGCGGCGTCCCCATCAGGCTGCATGTGAGACACCACCAGAAAATCGTCGTTCCCCCGGATGAAATCGGCAGCCGCTTGAAGCTGTACGGCATAGTCCGATCCGCTGCTCATAGATTCGCGTTCCCTTCATTAATCTGATGAAGGAGCGATTCGATTTTGGAGCCGTAGTCGATCGACGCGTCGAATTTGAACAAAAGCTCCGGAATTTTACGCATCCGGATCCGTTTGCCGAGCTCGGCACGGATGAAACCGCTGCTGCGCCCAAGCGCCTTCAACGTCTCTTGCTTCTGCTCGTCACTGCCCAAGACACTTAAGTAAACTTTGGCCTGTGAAAAGTCGTTCGTAACGTCAACGCCGGTTACCGTAATGAAACCGATTCGCGGATCTTTCAGTTCAGATTGGATGATTTGGCTGATTTCTTTTTTAATTTGCTCGCCAACTCGGCCCACGCGAATTTTTGCCATAGCGTCCTCACCTCTTACCTCTCTACAGTCTCCATGACGAAGGCTTCAATCGTGTCCCCTTCTTTAATATCGTTGAATTTCTCTACAGATATACCGCACTCGTAGCCTTGAGCGACTTCTTTGACGTCGTCCTTGAACCGCTTGAGCGAGTCGACTTTCCCTGTAAATACTACGATACCGCCGCGAATGACGCGCAATTCGGCGTTTCGGTTAATTTTACCGGAGGTGACCATGCAGCCGGCAATCGTTCCGACTTTGGACACTTTGAAAATATTGCGAACCTCCGCTTGACCGATGACCACTTCTTTATAGGTCGGGTCGAGCAGTCCTTTCATCGCCGATTCGATCTCTTCCATCACTTTGTAGATGATGCTGTGGAGTCGAATGTCGACCTTCTCTTGATCGGCCGTGTTTTTCGCTTGCGGCTCCGGACGGACGTTGAAGCCGATGATGATCGCGTTGGAGGCCGAGGCCAGAATAACGTCGGACTCGGTGACGGCGCCTACGCCGCTAAGCAGGATTTTCACGCGAGCGCCTTCCACGTCGATCTTCTCGAGGGAGCCTTTCAACGCTTCCGCGGAACCTTGCACGTCCGCTTTGATGATGACGTTGAGATCCTTGACTTCGCCTTCTTTGATCTGTTTGTACAGATCGTCCAGCGTTACGCGGGAATTCGCACCCATCTCCGACTGACGAAGCGTAATCGCACGCTTCTCGGCGATTGCCCTTGCTTTGCGCTCATCCTCGAACACGAGGAACGGATCGCCGGCTTGCGGCACTTCGGTCATCCCGGTAATTTCGACCGGGGTGGATGGACCCGCTTCTTTCAACTTCTTGCCTTTATCGTTAACCATAGCCCGAACGCGGCCGAAGTGTACGCCGGCTACAAAGCTGTCGCCGACTTTAAGGGTACCGTGCTGAATGAGGACGCGAGCGACCGGCCCTTTACCTTTATCCAGCTCGGCCTCGATCACCGTACCTCTTGCGCGCTTGTTCGGATTCGCTTTAAATTCTTGAACTTCGGATACGAGCAAAATCATATCGAGCAAATTCTCAAGCCCGATCCGCTGCTTGGCCGAAATGTTGCAGAAAATCGTATCGCCGCCCCACTCTTCCGGAACGAGCTCGTAGGCCGTAAGCTCTTGTTTGATATGATCCGGATTCGCATCCGGCTTATCGATTTTGTTAACCGCCACGATAATCGGCACTTTGGCCGCTTTGGCATGGGCGATCGCCTCAATCGTTTGCGGCATAACGCCGTCGTCCGCTGCGACTACGATGATCGTGATATCGGTCACCTGGGCGCCGCGGGCGCGCATCGAAGTGAACGCTTCGTGACCCGGGGTATCGAGGAACGTAATTTTTTTACCGTTCGTTTCAACTTGGTACGCCCCGATATGCTGCGTAATACCGCCGGCTTCGCCTTCCGTCACATTCGTTTTGCGAATCGCATCGAGCAGCGTCGTCTTCCCGTGGTCGACGTGACCCATGATGGTGACGACCGGAGGACGCTCCTGCAAATCTTCGTCGTCGTCCTTCTCTTCGAAATTCTCGAACTTGTCTTCCTCCACCGGAATTTTCAGTTCGACCTCAACGCCGTAATCGGAAGCAAGCAGTTGAATCGCGTCCAAATCAAGCTCCTGGTTGATGGTCGCCATCACGCCGAGGAACAACAGCTTCTTGATGACCTCGGAAGCGTCTTTATGCAGCGATTTAGCCAACTCGCCGACCGTCATCGTACCGCGCACGATAATTTTCTTCGGCGTGTTGTCGATCTTCGGCTTCGGCGGCTCTTGTTGGAAACGACCGCCCCTGCCCTGGTTTCTGCCGTTGCCGCGGTTGCCCGGGCCGCGATTGCCGCCTCGGTTATCGAACTGCCTTTGCGGCGGTCTGGCCTTTTTCGCTTTAGCCCCTGCATCGTCACCGTCGATATCTACAACCGCTCCCACCGGTTTCGGAGGAATAGTCGTAGGACGACCGGAATCGCGACGGTCGCGATCGTTCGGACGCGAGTCGCCGGGACGGCTGCGTTGACCTTGGCCGCTGCCTGGAGTCGAACCGCCTTGAGTTCCCTGCGGACGGCTTGGGCCGCCTGTACGGTTACCTTGACCACCGCCGAACGAGCTTTGGCCGCCGCCTTGACCGCCTGGACGGTTTTGCCCGCTGCCTTGGCCCTGGCCTTGACCGCCTGGACGATACCCGCCGCCTTGACCTTGGCCTTGGCCGCCTGGACGGTACCCGCCGCCTTGACCCTGGCCTTGACCGCCTGGACGATACCCGCCGCCTTGACCTTGACCTTGGCCTTGGCCGCCTTGACGGTACCCGCTGCCTTGACCTTGGCCTTGGCCGCCTTGACGGTTTTGCCCGCCGCCTTGACCTTGGCCTTGGCCGCCTTGGCGGTATCCACCGCCCTGACCTTGGCCGCCCTGACGGTTTTGCCCGCCGCCTTGGCCTTGACCTTGGCCGCCTTGGCGATATCCGCCGCCGCCTTGACCTTGAGCGCTTTGGCGAGGCTCGCCGCTTTGACCGCCCTGCGGTCTTTCCTCTTGCTGGCTGCCGCTCGGTCTAGGCGATGCCGTCTGCACTTGCGCGGAAGCCGGACGCTGGTCCGGTTTCGGCTGGACGGCTACGGTCTGCTGTTTCGACTCTGGACGATTCGTATTCGCGGCCGGTTTGTTCGAGCCTTGGCTCGAACCGGAATCACTGCGTTTGGCCGCCGCATTTGCTTTAATATCTTTGAAAAATTTCTCTACACTATTCACCGCATCGTTCTCCATTACGCTCATATGATTGTTGACCGGAAGGCCCAGTCGTTTCAAAATCGTGATAATCTCTTTACTGCTCATGTTCAATGATTTCGCGTATTCGTATACTCTTAGTTTATCCTTATTGTTATCTTGTTTTGTCAATACAGTCCACCTCCGAGCGATTTTACTGCTTCAATAACAATCGCGCAAATCCCGCATCGGTTACGGCAATGACGACTCGCGCTTCTTTCCCGATACTGGCTCCCAGCTGATCCCGGCTGCCGTATTGATGAATAGGAACCTGATAATGACTACATTTATCGCTGAGCTTCTTCAGGGTATTGGCAGAAGCGTCCTCGGAGACGATAACAAGCTTAGCATCCCCGTGCCGAACCGATTCAATAACCATATCTTCCCCGGTCACCAGTTTTCCTGCGCGCATCGCAAGCCCTAAATTATTAAAAAAACGATCATTCATCGTCATCATCACCCGCCGCATGCTTTCCAGCAATAAACTCGTCTTCGACCTTTATAAAATCTTGCTCCAGTGCGTCGTAAATTTCAGGGCTGACCTGCGCCTTCAGCGCCCGATCGAGGGCCCGCGATTTCTTCGCCAGCTTAAAGCAAGAAGACTTGCCGCATAGGTAGGCGCCGCGTCCGGCTTTCTTGCCCGTCAGATCGATGAGCAGCTCATCGGTTGGGGTTTTGACGACGCGGATCAACTCCCGCTTGGGCATCATTTGCTGGCAGGCTACGCATTTGCGCAGCGGTGTTTTTCTAGGCTTCATCCGTTGCTCCCCCCCGTATGGCTAACAGGTCGATACGACCGCTTAATCGATGCTGACCGAATCCTGATGCATCTCTTCCGTGTAGGTCTTCGGACGTCCATACTCCTGTTCGGCTTGTGTCTCGCTCTTGATGTCGATTTTCCAGCCGGTCAGCTTGGCAGCAAGACGCGCGTTCTGGCCCTTGATGCCGATCGCCAGCGATAGCTGGTAGTCCGGCACGATGACACGGGCCATTTTCTCCGTTTCGAACACCTGCACCTCGATAACCTTGGACGGGCTGAGTGCGTTCGCCACATATTCTTCCACGCTGTCGACCCAGCGGACGATATCAATTTTCTCGCCCTTCAGCTCGCCGACGATCGTTTGCACGCGCATCCCCTTCGGTCCTACGCAGGAGCCGACCGGATCGACCTCCGCGTTGCGGGAGTAAACGGCGATTTTCGAACGAAAGCCGGCTTCGCGGGCGACGGACCGAATCTCAACGACGCCTTGGAAAATTTCAGGCACCTCGAGCTCGAACAGTCGTTTCAGCAAGCCGGGATGTGTGCGGGACAGGACGATTTGCGGTCCTTTGGTCGTATTCTCTACCTTCGTAATATACGCCTTGACCCGGTCGCCTTGTTTAAACTTATCGGTCGGCATCAGCTCCGTAAGCGGCATGACCGCTTCGATCTTGCCGAGATCGATGTACAGGTTTCGCTGGTCCTGGCGCTGCACGATACCGTTGACGATATCTTCTTCTTTATCGACGTAAGCGTTGTAGATAAGCCCGCGTTCAGCTTCCCGAATACGCTGCGTCACGACTTGCTTCGCTGTTTGCGCAGCGATGCGTCCGAAATCGCGAGGCGTCACTTCGATCTCGACGATATCGTTAAGCTGGTAATTCTGATTCATTTCTCTTGCGGCAAAAAGCGTAATTTCAAGACGCGGATCGAGCACTTCGTCTACGACAGTTTTGCGTGCATACACTTTGATCAAACCGGTGTGCCGGTTAATATCGACGCGCACGTTCTGAGCCGTGTTAAAGTTGCGTTTGTAGGCCGAGATCAAGGCCGCTTCGATCGCATCGATCAGCAAGTCCTTAGCGATCCCTTTCTCCCGTTCAATTTCATTTAAAGCTTCGATAAAATCCATGTTCATTTGAATGGAGTTCCCCCTCTCATAAAATGCGAAACCGCGCGCGGCGGCAATTAAAATAAAATAGCCAGTCTGGCGCTTGCCACTTTATCAAACGGCAGGCTGTGCTTCTTCTTGCCGATTTCAACTTCGACCGTCTTCTCGTCGAACGATCGCAGCGTGCCCTCGAATTCCTTCAGTCCATCGATAGGCTCATAGGTCGTAATGAACACATGCTGACCGACAGCACGTTCATAATCTTGCGGCTTCTTCAAAGGACGCTCTGCGCCCGGCGAAGACACCTCCAAGAAGTAAGCGTCCGGGATCGGGTCGGTTTCATCCAGCTTGCCGCTAAGGTATTCGCTAATACGGCCGCAATCGTCAATATCGATCCCGCCTTCTTTATCAACATACACTCGCAAGAACCAATTGCCGCCTTCTTTCACATATTCAATGTCGACAAGCTCAAACCGGTTCTCGTCCAGGTACGGACGAACCAAAGCTTCCACCGTCGATTTGATCTGATTGCTCAAACGTCTATTCCTCCTATCTATATGAGACGAGTCGCCGAAAACCCTAATACAAAATGTAAAGAGTGGGTTGCCCCACTCTCCGGTTTCGAGATATTACATTGTTACCACCATAGCAGATTATACCATAAGTGCGATTGTTTATGCAACATGGGCGCCTTCCGGCTCCCGCGCCGTCCGTCTTCCTTAGAACAGCGAAAGCTGATTCGTTTCGGGCAAGCCGCGGAAGCAGTTCATGCTGCCGAGCAGCTCAATGATCGTCTTCGACGCTTTGCTGCGACTTTGAAAATCTTCGATCGATAAGTATGGACCCGCTTCCCTGGCGGCGGCAATGTTCTTCGCCGCGTTCTCCCCGATACCGGCAATCGCGGAGAACGGAGGAATGAGCGAATCGCCCTCAATGAGAAATTTCGTGGCGTCCGATTTGTACAGATCGACCGGCTTGAAGGAGAAGCCGCGCGCCGTCATCTCGAGCGCCATCTCGAGAATCGAGATCATGTTCTTCTCCTTCGGCAGCGCCTGGAACCCTTTTTCCTCAATTTCAATCAGCCTGCGCAGAATCGCGTCATAGCCTTGGCAGAGCAGGTCCAGTTCAAAGTCCGTGGCACGGACCGAGAAGTACGTCGCGTAATAGGCGATCGGATGGTACAGCTTGAAGTAGGCGGTACGTACAGCCGAGATCACGTATGCCGAGGCATGCGCCTTCGGGAACATGTATTCGATCTTCTCGCAAGAATCGATATACCAGGCCGGCACGTTATGCTTCTTCATCTCTTCCTTCCACTCTTCGGTCAAGCCCTTCCCTTTCCGTACGCTTTCCGTAATTTTGAAGGCCAGTCCCGCGTCCATCCCCGCTTTATAAATCAAGTACAGCATGATGTCGTCGCGGCAGCCGATAACGGTTTTGATCGTACAGATGCCTTTCTTGATCAGCTCCTGCGCATTGCCGAGCCACACGCCCGTACCGTGCGACAGTCCGGAAATTTGCAGCAGATCGGCAAAGCTGGACGGCTTTGCTTCTTCCAGCATCTGGCGCACGAACTTCGTCCCCATCTCGGGCACCCCGTAGGTGGCGACAGGCGTGCGGATTTTCTCAGGCGTCACGCCCAGGGCTTCGACCGAGTTGAACATGCTCATGACCTTCGGATCGTTCATCGGAATCGTCGTCGGATCGACGCCCGTCAAGTCCTGCAGCATCCGCATCATCGTCGGGTCATCGTGCCCGAGAATATCGAGCTTCAGCAAGTTCGCGTCGAAGGCATGATAGTCGAAGTGCGTTGTCTTCCAGTCGGCGCTCGTATCGTCCGCCGGGTACTGCACGGGGGTAATGTCATTGACGTCGATGTAGTCCGGCACGACGACGATACCGCCCGGATGCTGGCCGGTGCTTCGCTTGACGCCGGTACATCCTAAAGCCAGACGGCTCAGTTCGGCGCCGCGCCACTTTTTGCCTTGATCCTCTTCATACTTCTTCACGAATCCGAAAGCCGTCTTCTCCGCGACCGTACCGATCGTACCGGCCCGGAACACGTTCTTCTCGCCGAACAGCACCTTCGTGTAGTTGTGGGCGTGCGGCTGGTATTCTCCGGAGAAGTTCAAGTCGATATCGGGAACCTTGTCCCCTTTAAAGCCAAGGAACGTTTCGAACGGAATGTCCTGCCCTTCGCCCTTCAGCTTCTCGCCGCAGTTCGGGCAGGCTTTATCCGGCAGGTCGAACCCGGAAGGAATCGAGCCGTCAAGAATCCATTCGCTATGCTTGCACGACAGGCAAATATAGTGCGGCGGCAGCGGGTTAACCTCGGAAATCCCCAGGAACGTAGCGACGACGGACGAACCGACCGAGCCCCGCGAGCCGACGAGATAACCGTCCTCGTTCGATTTCTTCACAAGCCGCTCGGAAATCAGATAGTTTGCCGAGAAGCCGTATTTAATAATCGGGACTAGCTCCTTCTCCAGACGCGCCGTCACCACTTCCGGTATCGGCTCGCCGTAGATGCTGCGCGCGGTCTCGTAACATTTATTACGAATTTCGTCATCCGCGCCCTCGATGATCGGTGTAAACAGCTTCGTCGGAAACAGCTCCAGCTCTTCGAAACGGTCTGCAAGCTCCGCCGTGTTGTGAACGACGACTTCGAAGGCGTCCTCCTTTCCGAGGAACTCGAATTCGGCGAGCATTTCTTTCGTCGTACGGAAATGAACGTCAGGCTTGCGAATGTCCTTGAGCGGGCTGAAGCCGGTAATGCCGTGAATCGTAATATCGCGGTTTATTTTCTCGCGCGGGTGCAGGTAGTGAACGTTGCCCGTCGCGATGACCGGCTTGCCGAGCTTGCGCCCGATTTGCAGGATGCGTCTGGCTGCGTCCTCCAGCAGTGAAGGACTGCCGACCAGCCCCTTCTCGACCAGGTGCATGTTCACGTTCGTCGGTTGAATCTCGAGCACGTCATAAAACTCGGCGACCGCTTCCGCTTCTTCCATGGACTTGTTCAGCACCGTCTCGAACAGCTCGCCCTTCTCGCAGCCGGAAGCGATGATCAACCCTTCGCGCATTTCCTGCAGCTTGCTCTTCGGAATGCAGGGGACCCGGTGGAAATATTCGGTATGCGAGAGCGAAACGAGCGTGAACAGTTTTTTCTTCCCGATCATGTTCTGCGCGTAAATGCAGCAGTGGAACGGGCGCTGCGTCGTCAAGTTTTTGCCGACCTGGTCGTTCAGCCGGTCGAGCTGCGTATACCCGCGCTCCGCCGCCTCCTTCAGCATGTGAAACAGCACGAATCCGAGCGCAATGGAGTCGTCGATGGCGCGGTGATGGTTATCGAGGCTGACCTTAAACTTGTCGGACAGCGTGTTCAACCGGTGATTTTTCATCGTCGGGTACAACAAACGGGCCAGTTCCAGCGTATCGATCACCGGATTGTTCACTTCCGGCAGTCCGAGACGCTTGCAGTTCGTATTCAGGAAGCCCATATCGAACCGCGCGTTATGTGCAACGAGAACGGCATCGCCGACGAATTCCAAAAACTTCGGCAGCATCTCGGCAATGTCCGGCGCTCCGCGCACCATATCGTCGGTAATATTCGTCAATTGCTGGATATTATACGGAATCCGCTCGTGCGGGTCGATGAACGTGGCAAACCGGCCGATCTCCTTGCCTTCCTTCATCTTGACGCCGGCAAGCTCGATAATCTTGTTGTTCGTAACGGAAAGCCCCGTTGTCTCAACGTCGAAAATGACATACTCGGCATCGGCTAACGCGATATCGGTGGCGTTCATCGCCACTTTCACGGAGTCGTCAATGATATTGGCTTCAACGCCGTAGATAACTTTAATACCATTCTTCTTCGAGGCTTTGTAAGCCTCCGGGAAGCTTTGCACACCGCCGTGATCGGTCACGGCAATCGCTTTATGGCCCCATTTGGCGGCCATTTTGATATATTGATCCACGGGCGTAATGCCGTCCATCGTGCTCATCGCCGTATGTAGATGAAATTCGACCCGCTTCTCTGCCGCGTCGTCCTTCCGGTCAGGGGGAGCTACGATTTCATTAACGTCGGACGGGATCATCACAAGCTCCGGAATTTGCATAAATCGGTCATACTCGACACGGCCGCGAAGCTTCAGCCAAGTACCGTTTTTGATCAGGCTGTAAATCTTCACGTCTTCCTTCGTTTTCGCGAACGATTTCACCATGATCGAGTCTGAGAAATCGGTAATATTGAACGTAAACAACGTGCTTCCGTTCCGCAATTCCTTCATATCCAGACCGAACACGGTACCTTGCACCGTTACTTTCTTCTCCTCGTCCTTCACATCTTGAATCGGTACGGCCGGTTCTTTAATATCGTAGCCGACCATCAGCTTGACTTCGCCATCAGGCACAGCCGCTTGCGCCGCCTCTTCCGCTTCCACGGCGGTCATAATGACGCTTGTAACTTCTTTCTCTTCGATCTCCCGCTGCTTCGTAAATTTCTCAAGCTCTTCTTCGCGAGAGTCGCTCAAAGCGTATTTCACTTGATAATCGACGCCAAAAAAACCGTTAAAATATTGGCGGATCCAGTCGTTAATATTTTTCTTCTTCGCGAGTTCCAAACCGAAGCTATCCAGCAAATGCAACGTCAGCACCTTGCCGTGAACCTCGATCTTGGCTTTGGTCATCCAGCCGTTGATGGACGCCGCTTCCCGTTGCACCCACTCGAGAAACATGCTCCAGTATTCGTGGGCCACGCTTTCCGGGTTCACGTCAGAAGTGTATTGCAGAACGAAACGGATCGTCGCGATATGCGCGAATTTGTCACGGATCATTTTACAAAACGAACGATAAATGTCTCCGGGCACGACCTGCGTCTTGACGATATAGAACGTCCATTCGCGGTTTTTACGGCTCGTTTCCACCTTGTCGATGTACCCGTCCGCGAAAAACGTCTGCACGACATCCGCCGGAACGTTCGCCTGCTGCATCAGCATCTCAAACCGATCCCGTTTTAAAGCCGTACTGCTACTGCTCATGATGCTCCTCCCCCATAAACAATCAAAGGGCAAAAGGAATTGAACTCCATCCCGTTTTGCCCTTATGTACCCCTATCTTAATTCATGCTTTCCTGGTTAACCGCTTCTTAATAAGCTCGACCGAATACGACTGTATGCTTCGCATCTTCCCCGCACACGAGACATTTGGTCTTCCGTACAGCCGGTTCAAATGGAATGTTCCGGCTTGTAGCGCCCGTCTCTTCCTTCACGGTCGCCTCGCAAGCGTCGGAACCGCACCAGCCGGACAGCGTAAAACCGCGCTTCTGCTGCAGGAACGCCTTCAGCTCGTCCAACGTATCGGCTGCGGTCATGTTCTCATCGCGGAACTTCTTGGCTCGATCATACATTTCCTGCTGCGTTTCCGTCAACAGTTTTTGCACTTCTTCTACAAATTGGCTTTGCGCGACGACGCGCTTCTCCCCGGTGATGCGGGAGACGAGCACGACTTGTCCGTTCTCCATATCGCGCGGGCCAAGCTCGACGCGAACCGGGACGCCGCGCATCTCGTATTCGTTGAACTTCCAGCCCGGGCTTTGATCCTGACGGTCGTCCACCTTCACACGCACGCCGGCTTGCTTCAATTGATCGTACAGACCGTCTACGCAAGCGATCACTTGGTCGCGCGTCTTCGGAGGCCCGATCGGGATCATGACAACTTGCGTCGGCGCGACTTTCGGCGGCAGCGCGAGTCCCCGGTCGTCGCCGTGCACCATAATCAGCGCCCCGATCAAACGGGTGCTGACGCCCCACGAAGTTGTATGGCAGAACGTATGCTGATTGTCCCGATCCAAGTATTTAATATCGAAGGCGACGGCGAAATTCGTGCCGAGGTAATGCGACGTCCCCGCCTGCACGGCCTTCCCGTCTTTCATCATCGCTTCTATAGAGAATGTATCGACGGCGCCGGCAAACTTCTCCGAAGGCGTTTTTTGGCCCATGATAACCGGCATCGCCAAGAAATTTTCCACGAAATCGCGGTAAATTTCCAGCATTTGCATCGTTTCTCTCCGGGCATCGGCTTCGTCCTCGTGCGCCGTATGGCCTTCCTGCCAAAGAAATTCGCTGGTGCGCAGGAACGGCTGTGTTTTCTTCTCCCAACGTACCACGTTGGCCCACTGGTTGATAAGCAGCGGCAAATCGCGGTACGAGTTGATCCACTCCGAGTACATATGACCGATCATCGTTTCTGAAGTCGGGCGGATCGCCAAACGTTCTTCCAGCTTCTCGCCGCCGGCTTCGGTTACCCATGGAAGCTCCGGATTGAAGCCCTCGACGTGTTCCTTCTCCTTCTGAAAGAAGCTTTCGGGAATGAATAGCGGGAAATAGGCGTTGCGGTGACCCGTTTCTTTGAAACGACGGTCCAGTTCGCGCTGAATGTTTTCCCAGATTTCATAGCCGTCGGGCTTGAACACGATACAACCGCGAACCGGTGAGTAGCTCATCAGGTCCGCTTTCTTGATCGTATCGATGTACCAGCGCGAGAAATCTTCACTTTGCGGCGTAATTTCTTTGACGAATTGTTTATCCTGTTTATCCTTCGACATGGTTCGAATGCTCCCCCTACAGACGGCGATTCATTTATCCTTTAATCAGCCTTAATATATCGTTGTATGTGACGGCGATCATCAGCAGCATCAGCATGGCAAAGCCGACGAAATGCACCATGCTCTCCCGGCTCGGATCGACCGGTTTGCCGCGCACCGCTTCTAACCCGAGGAAAACAAGGCGGCTGCCGTCCAGCGCCGGAATCGGCAGTAAATTGAACAAGCCCAGGTACAAGCTCATCACAGCCATCCAGTTGATGTACTGGGCCGGTCCGGCGCTTGCCTGCTCGCTTGTGAACTCGACAATCCGGATCGGACCGCCGAGATCGTCCATCTTCACCTGCAGGGTCGCCAGCTTGCCGAAGCCGTCCAAGATGAGCGTCGTAGCGGAAACCATGCTGCGCCACCCGTTGCTGATTCCTTCCCCGATCGTAGCCGGCCGGGTATCCGGGCCGAGCGAGACGCCGACACGAATCACGCGGTCTTTCTCATCCAGTTCCGGCTTCACTTCTTTGGTAACGAGCTGCTTGTTGCGCTCAACCACCCAGGTCATCGTCTTGTTCGGCGAATTTTGAATCAGCGTCGTCAGCTTTTTGCTGTCGCCGCCGATCTTCTCGCCGTTCACTTCAACGATAACGTCCCCGCCCATCAAGCCGGCGCGCTCCGCGGCCGAACCGGGCTTGGTGTCGGAGATGCGCACCCGATCAGGCAAAGGCATACCGGCCACGAAAACAACCGTGACGAACAAGATGAACGCGAGAATGAAGTTCATTAACGGACCCGCGAATATGGCCATCGCCCGCTGTCCCACCGTCTTGCTGCCAAACTGGCGTTCCCATGGCGCGATCTGCGTCTCCTTCTCCTTGCTGACGATAAGCGCGCGAGGGTGAACGGCAAAGCGCTGTACCGCGCCGTCGACATCCATGCGGATAAACAGCTGACGCTCCAAATCGATATCTTCCACGACACCTTCCAAAGCGCCGCGGCGGCTGTCGAAATCGTTCAAATAAATATGCGTAACCGTTTCATTCTCCAAGGCAACGGCTATCCGTTGTCCCGGATTGATCTGTACGATTTCGGGATCTTCGCCGGCCATCCGCACGAACCCGCCGATGGGCAGAAGCCTCAGCGTATACCGGGTTTCACCGCGAACGAACGAAAGCACCTTCGGACCGAAGCCGATCGCGAACTCGCGCGTCAAGATCCCCGCCCGCTTGGCGAAATAAAAATGCCCCCACTCGTGCACCGTCACGAGTACGAAAAACAAGAGCACATTCAGCACGATGATTTGAAGTACGTCCACCTAGTTCACGGCCTCCTTAAATACATCAATGTTCACATCTGCTAGCATGGGAAGGGCGCTATTCCATGTCCTTAGATTAACATTAATGACAAACGGAACACAAGCCGAGCCCTTGATATGAACATATTACCGGACGCGAACAAACATGCTTGCCAACCGTCCCGGGCAAGGACTTCAGCTTCGGCGGATTTGCGCCGCCGCCGACCGCGCCCAAGCGTCGCTCGCGACAATCGTATCCAGGTCAGGCCCGTCTATCGCCTCATGCTTCGCCATCACCTCGGCGATAATGCGCTCGATGGCGAGGAAGGAGATGTCCCCCTTCAAGAAACGTTCGACCGCGACCTCATTCGCCGCATTATATACCGTCGGCATCGTGCCGCCCTTTCGGCCGCTCTCAAATGCCATCGCCAAGCAAGGGTATCGGGCAAAGTCCATTTCCCGAAAATGCAGCTTGCCGATGTCGGCCAGCCTCAGACGCTTCGAAGGCGTTACCATCCGATTCGGATACGTTAAAGCGTATTGGATCGGCACCCGCATATCAGGCAAGCCCATCTGTGCAATAATGCTACAGTCGACGAACTCGACGAACGAATGAACGATACTTTCCGGATGGATCACCACCTCGATTTGGTCGTAGGATAACCCGAACAACCAATGCGCTTCGATCACCTCGAGCCCTTTGTTCACCATGGTTGCGGAGTCGATCGTAATCTTCGCGCCCATCGACCAATTCGGATGTTTAAGCGCATCCTCCACGGAAACCGAGGCCAGTTCTTCGCGTGTACGATCGCGAAACGATCCGCCTGACGCGGTCAGCGTAATGTTATGTATATGATCTTTATTCTCGCCGTTCAAGCACTGGAAAATTGCGGAATGCTCGCTGTCGATCGGCAACAGCGAAACCTGCTTCCGTTCCGCCAGCGCCGTTACCAAGTGCCCTGCGCTTACTAACGTTTCTTTGTTGGCCAGGCCAATGTGCTTGCCCGCTTCGATGGCCGCCAGCGTCGGCTTTAAGCCCTGACTGCCGACAAGCGCCGTCACGAGCAGCTCGGCGTCCGTCCCCGCAGCGACTTCGAGCAGCCCTTCTTCGCCATAGAACACTTCGGTTCCCGCCGGCACATCGATTCTCAGCCTCTCGGCCAAATCACGCGTCGCCACCGCTACCTTCTTCGGGCGAAAGCGCCTGACCTGCTCCCCGAGCAAGCCGATATTATAACCGCCGGCCAAGCCTTCGACTTCGTAAGCTTCCGGATCATGCGAGATGACATCCAGCGTCTGCGTGCCGATGGAGCCCGTCGATCCGAGAATGCTGATCTTTTTCACTGCGGCCTACCCCCAGCACTCATAATTAAACATGCGGAATTAAGGAAACCACATGCAGAAACGGGAAGACGATCAGCCAGCTGTCCGTCCGATCGAGCACCCCGCCGTGACCCGGCAAAATCATGCCGGAATCTTTAATTCCCTTCACCCGCTTGTAAGCCGACTGCACCAAATCGCCAACCTGCCCGACGACTGCGATAACGAGGCCGATCCATACAGCCTGCGCGTACCCGAGCAGATCCGGCCGGCACCAGGCGAAACCGATCGCCACGATGACGGATAATACCGTTCCGCCTATGGCGCCCTCGACCGACTTCTTCGGACTGATCGTAGGCCAGAGCGGCGTCTTCCCGATCATCGAACCGGTGAAGTAAGCGCCCGAATCCGTTGTCCAGATGCACAAAAATACGAGCAGCGTCAAAAACAGCCCGTGATCCGGAATGGTGCGGGTTTCGATCATATAATGAAAGCCGAGTCCGACGTATGCCATGCCGAGGAAAGCCGTCGCTACGTGATCGATCGTCGTTTTGTTCTTCGTGAACACGGTGGCGGCCAAGAACAGAAACAGGAACAACCATATGCCCTGCGCCGACGACATGAAGCCAAACTGCCACGGCAGCGTCAACACGACGACTCCGATGTAACCGATGACCTGGATCACCCGGTTTCGATTCAAGCCGTTCATTCTCAAAAATTCGTCATACCCGATCAGCGCGAGCGCAACAATGAGTCCGGCAAACCAGTAGCCGCCCAAGTACAACATGATGAAAAATCCGAGCCCCGCCACTAATCCAGTAACGATCCGCTGCTTCAAGTCGATTCCTCCAATTGCCGCTACAATCCGCCGTATCTCCGGGCTCGCCGCTGATATTCTTGTATCGCTTCATAAAAGTGCGGCTCGGTGAACTCCGGCCAGCACAAATCCGTAAACCACAGCTCCGAATACGCCAGCTGCCACAGCATGAAGTTGCTGATCCGCAGCTCCCCGCTCGTCCGGATAAGCAAATCGGGGTCCGGCAACGGATCGGTCAGCAAATATCGCGAGAACAGATGCTCATTGATTTCTGCCGGGTTCACTTTCCCGTCTTTTGCGTCTTGAGCAAGCCTCTGAATACCGGAAAGCATCTCTTTGCGACTCCCGTAATTTAAAGCAAAATTCAAGATAAGGCCCGTATTGTGTTTCGTTTTGTCGATCGCGTCCTGAACGGTTTTCAACGTATAGTCAGGCAACCCTTCAGGCCAGCCGGTCATACGTATTCGGACGTTGTTCGCAATCAGTTCTTCGATTTCTTTAGGAAAAAACTCCAGCGGCAATTTCATCAAGTACTCAACTTCTTCCTTCGGCCTCTTCCAATTTTCTGTGGAAAAAGCATACATCGTCAGCACTTTCACCCCGATATGATTCGCCGCCATCGTTATTTTTTTCACGTTTTTCATCCCCGAATGGTGACCCGCAACCCGCGGCAGCCCGCGTTTCTGCGCCCATCGGCCGTTGCCGTCCATGATGACGGCGACATGATTCGGTATATTATCGGAATCGAGCGCGCTTGCAGCCTCTTCCCCCTCCGACTTTCCTCCGAACCACTTTCTGAATGGTTTCATTGCCAATCCCCCGTCAGGAAAGACTAAAAGACTAAAAACCCCTCAATTAAGGGGGTCTTTACCCGTTACACTTCCATAATTTCTTTCTCTTTCGCCTGCAGCACTTTATCGACTTCACCGATAAATTTATCCGTAAACTTTTGAATATCTTCTTGATGGCGGCGGGACTCATCTTCCGAGAGGCCGGCCGACTTCTCAAGCTTCTTGATCTCGTCGTTCGCATCGCGGCGGACGTTGCGGATCGCAACTTTCGCTTCTTCCCCGAACTTGCGCGTCATTTTCACCAATTCCGCGCGGCGTTCTTCCGTTAGCGCCGGAATGATGATGCGAATGCTGCTGCCGTCGTTGGAAGGCGTCAAGCCAAGGTCGGATTTCATGATCGCTTTTTCGATCGCGGATACCGAGCTTTTATCCCAAGGTTGAATCATCAAGGTGCGGGAATCCGGTGTATTGATGTTCGCCAATTGGTTCACCGGCGTCATCGCCCCGTAATATTCCACCTGCACGCGGTCCAGAAGCGCTGGCGTCGCGCGGCCTGCCCGCAAGGTCAGAAGCTCTTTCTTCAAAGAACCGATAGCTTTTTCCATCCGGTCTTCAGCGTTTTTCTTAATGGATTGAGGCATGTTTTATACACTCCCTTTTACAATCGTGCCGATCTTCTCCCCAAGCACGACGCGCTTGATGTTGCCGCTCTCCGTAATGGAGAATACGATCAGCGGGATATTGTTGTCCATACACAAGGAAGATGCGGTGGAGTCCATGACGCCGAGGTTTTTGTTCAACACCTCGAGATAAGTCAGCGTTTCGAACTTTTGCGCGGTCGCATCCTTGAACGGATCGGCGGAGTATACGCCGTCGACTTTGTTCTTGGCCATCAGGATGACTTCCGCTTCGATTTCCGCCGCTCTTAGCGCCGCCGTCGTGTCTGTGGAGAAGAACGGATTGCCCGTACCTGCAGCGAAAATGACGACTCGGCCCTTTTCCAGATGGCGCATCGCTCTTCGGCGGATATACGGCTCCGCTACCTGCTGCATCGTAATCGAAGATTGCACGCGGGTAGGTACGCCGATCGTTTCGAGCGCGTCTTGAAGCGCCAGCGAATTCATGACGGTTGCAAGCATACCCATGTAGTCGGCTGTGGCCCGATCGATGCCCTTGGCGCTGCCTGCGATACCTCTCCAAATGTTGCCGCCGCCAACGACGATGGCGACTTCGACTTGAAGATCGACCACTTCTTTCACCTGTTGTGCAATGGAAGCGATGATGTCGGCTTCGATTCCGTATCCTTGCTGTCCGGCTAAAGCTTCTCCGCTTAATTTCAGTACGACTCTTTTAAATATCGGACGTTCCAAGCTGCATACCTCCGTTTCATCACTTACGCATTTCCTTCTCTATTTACAAAAGAGGGAACACATCGTGTTCCCGCCTTTGGAATTCCGTATAGGTCTTACAGTTTCACTTGGCTCATGACTTCTTCTGCGAAGTTTTCTTGTTTCTTCTCCAAGCCTTCGCCGAGCTCGTAACGAACAAAGCGGCGGATCGACAAGTTTTCGCCGATCGTAGCGATTTTCTCTTTCAACACTTCTTCAACCGTTTTGTCCGGATCTTTAATGAACGGCTGCTCCAGCAAGCAGTATTCTTCGTAGAATTTAGCAAGACGGCCTTCTACGATTTTCTCCACGATTTTCTCCGGTTTGCCTTCGTTCAAGGCTTGGTTCGTCAAGATTTCACGTTCTTTATCGAGCGCATCTTGAGGAACTTCGTCACGGCGAAGGTATTTCGGGTTCGAAGCAGCAATATGAAGAGCTACGTCGCGAACGAAAGTTTTGAACGTATCGTTCTTGGCAACGAAGTCGGTTTCGCTGTTGACTTCAACCAATACGCCAATTTTACCGCCAGCGTGGATGTAGGACTCAATCATACCTTCCGTCGCAATACGATCGGATTTTTTGGCTGCCGCGGCCAATCCTTTTTCACGCAAAATTTCGGAAGCTTTCGTCAAATCACCGTTTGCTTCTTCCAGCGCTTTCTTGCAATCGAGCATGCCCGCTCCTGTTTTCTCACGCAATTCTTTAACTGCTGCTGCACTTACTGCCATGGTAGGGCCTCCTTAGGTTTAGGGATATGTACCTTAAAAAAAGGGCGGTGAAAGGATTTTGCACCTTTAAACCACCCTTTTTTGTATTCGCCTGCTTAAGCTGTCGTTTGCTCGCCTTGATGCGCTTCGATCACAGCGTCGGCCATTTTGGCTGTCAGCAATTTCACGGCGCGGATCGCATCGTCGTTACCTGGAATGACGTAGTCGATTTCGTCCGGATCGCAGTTCGTGTCAACGATACCGACGATCGGGATACCGAGCTTACGAGCTTCGGCAACAGCAATGCGCTCTTTACGAGGATCGATGACGAACAATGCGCTCGGCAGACCCTTCATATGTTTGATACCGCCCAGGAATTTCTCCAGACGATCTTTTTCTTTGCGAAGAATAATAACTTCTTTCTTGGGAAGAACTTCGAACGTACCGTCGTTTTCCCATTTCTCCAACTCATGCAGACGGTTAATCCGTTGTTGGATGGTGGAGAAGTTCGTGAGCGTTCCGCCCAACCAACGTTGGTTGATGTAGAACATGCCGCTGCGTTCCGCTTCTTCTTTCACGGAATCTTGCGCTTGTTTTTTCGTGCCGACGAACAAGATTGTACCGTTCTCTTCGGCTACGGATTTGACGAAGTTGTACGCTTCCTCAACTTTTTTGACCGTTTTTTGCAGGTCGATAATATAAATGCCGTTTCTTTCGGTGAAGATGTAACGATCCATTTTCGGGTTCCAACGACGGGTTTGATGACCGAAGTGTACCCCAGCTTCAAGCAGCTGTTTCATGGAGATTACTGCCATCCTCACGCACCTCCTCAAAATTAGTTGTTTTGGTACCTCCGCGCGATATCATCTTCTCGGTGAAACTCCCAGATTATTGTCAGCCGCTGCAAACTTTGTCGCAGCCCGCTGCAACGCGGAAGCACGCTCACCGGAATTCATCGGCGTGTGGATTTTTACACCGAGAATTACTATACCATAAGTAACATGAGGTTGCAACTAGCGCCCCTTTTCGCCATAATCAAACAAAATCAGACCCCGGAACCCCGGAGTCTGTTCGGTTACTTCTCGGTCAAGCCGGTAATGACCTGTTCGAGCGTTTGCGGACCTTTAAATACGTGTACGCCAGTATTTATGCTGCCGGCAAGCCGACGTTTTCTCATTTCTTCCTCAAACGTCTTCTTATCGGCAATGACCCCGCTCTGATACAGCAAGTCCGAAACTTGCCAAAGCACAAGGCCGCTGGTTACGTTGATATAAACTTCTCGGACAGGTTCTACCGGTTTGGCCCTCTCTTTCTCCAGCTCTTCGTTCACGCGCTGCTGGACTAAGGCGTCAACCTGCGGCTGCAAATATACTTTAACATCCTTCTCATACACATTGAAATATACGGAGGCCTTTTCTTTGATTTGTTCCCGGGTCATCGTTTCCGCTGCCGGCTGCTGTAAGTCTTCTTTGGATAGCCCCTGGTTTGCGGCGGGAGAGAAACTCATCAGCTGGAGCAGCACGGAACCGGCGATCATCCCCGAGCCCAGTCCGTACAAGAGCGATTTTTTGTTGGACATCAGGGGCGCTCCTCCTGTTTCGCAAGCAGCAGGATCAAGCTGATCTCGCCTTTATTCATCCCGAGCTTCTTGGCGATGAAGTCCATCGACTTGCCGAGCTCGTACAACTCGAACAATTCGGCGTACCGCTGCTTGATATTCATTAATGCAACAGGTTCGTTCGGCTGCTCGCGCGTTGCCGCCGGCTCCTGATCCGCAACAGGGACAGCTTGAAGCGGCGATTCGGAACGGGCAGGATCCGCACTCGTTGACAAGGAGCCGGGCGCAGACGCCGGGGCAGGCTCTGCCTGAATCACGGGCGCAGACGGAGCCTGGTGCTTCTGAATTTGTTCGGCGACAAAACCGACCCGGTGAAGCTCGGATTGGAGCTGCTGATTATGCTTCTCAAGCGTTTCGACACGGGAAGCAAGCTTGGCGGCATGAACCTCGTAATCTTTTTTGGTTTCCGTAAAGAGCTGAATGATCGTTTTATTCTGCTCTTCCAGCTCGACGGCAAAGTGATCCATCGCGCTTTCCACATCTTTCATCGTGGTCGGAATTTCCGCGCTATGCTCGGCTTTTTTCGGCAAAAGCTTGGCGTAGACGATGATCACCAAGCCGAACAAGACGATATATACCCAAGGTTGGTTCAACGCGTTCACCTTTTTCACAGCTTAATGTCAAAGCGATAAATCGATATGATGCCCTTTAAACGGATGATCATGGCGGGAGATCGGCGCTTTCTCCGGTTCTTTGGCTTCGGCCGTTCGCTTCGGGGTTCCGGATGTCCCCCGCTTCGAATAACGTTCGCCGTTATCCTTGACGGATGCGCGGGCAGATTCCTCGGTTTTCGTGCTCTTATGGCGTTCCTCAACCACTTGCTTGGCCGCCGCTTCCGAAAGTGAAGCTTGGTCGGATAACGGTTTCTGGGTCAGCTGCTGCTGTTTGACTCCGACCTCTTCGTTCTTGTGCAATGCAAACTGCAATTCGACCGCCTTCAAACTCATTGAACTTCCCCTCCCGTAACAGGCTGTTGCCTTGCGTTATTGAATCGGAAGCATCGCAATATCGCCGTCCACCAATTGAAACTTTACGCGCTGGGAAGTGTCCTTGATGAATTTCGTGTAACGACCGAGGACGATTTTCGTACCGCTGTACACGCTCGAGATGACCTCGACCTTCGCCCGCTCCGAATCTTCAAGCGACTTCTCAATCTCCAGTGCACGTTCCTTCAATGAAGAGATCTCTTCCATAACCTGCTTCTTCGTATGGTTCAGCTTGATCCGCATCGCCACTTTATCCGGTCCGAGTTGTCCGGCCGCAGCCAATTGGTCGAGCAGCACGAGCGCTTTCTCCGTCTTGTCGAAATTCTCGATCAACGTCTTTAGATTCGTACGCAGCTGCTGCAGCTCGTTGCGCAGCTCCGGCAGCACGCCTACCTCGATGACGGTTGCCGTCGACATCGAGTTTCCGATCGTTCGCCCAATGACGCATTCGCCCGCTTGAATCATTCCTCCGACGATCAATCCTTTGGTTCCCTTGCAGGCGACCAGTTTACCGGCGCGAATTTGACAATGCATGATGCTTTGTCCCACGAGCACTTCTTCCCCGGCTTCGACCGTCGCATCCTGAATGAACGAGCATTTGACCCGTTTGCCTGCGCGAATGATCGCTTTATTGTGCCCCAGGATACCGACGGTGATCTCGATCGAGCCCCCCGCTTCGAGATCCGCGCCGTCGACATTACCGGTAATCCGTATATCGCCCGCGGCCTTGATCCGGAATCCCGGAAGCACGCTGCCGCGAATAACGACCGACCCGACAAAATCAATATTGCCGATATTATAGTCTACGTCGCCGTTCACTTCAAATATCGGGAAGACGTTGATTTTTTCGCGGTCCGTCTTCGTCACCATCCCATCGATAGCGGCGTAAAGGGCAAGCTGATCCGGATCGGAGACGACATTTTTCCCGGGCTTGAAGCGAGCTTCCTTCCCGTCCTTGGCGAATATGGTTTCCCCGGTGACCGCACGTCCATCCGTTCCTTTACCTGCCGGTATGCGTTCTGCGATCAACTGTCCTTTACGGACATTGTTGATGGCCGTCACTTCTTTATAGTCAACTTTGCCGTCTTCCATTTCCAGCGGACGCTTGGATTGACCGTCCAAATCGAACAATAAACGTATTTGACCGTCCTGTCCATGTGCCGGGGGTTGACCGGTTGCAATCGCGGTTTTCGTAAAGAAAAACGATTTCGGATCTCTCACGATCGCAAGGAGCTTGTCCTCGTCGATACCGTGCACGATATGATGCGATTTGATCAGTTCGTCCAGCTGTTCTTTAGTTACGGCAAATTTATCGTCGCAGTTCATAAACTGCAGGTAGGCGGTCAGTTTATCATCGGATAAGGTAAGGTCCAAATAATAACTTAACGGCATCGCCAGGTCGCCCATATTCATAACCCCGCTTTCGTAGCTTAGTCTTGAAATAGATGCGACTTATGCCGGCTTAACGAACCCCTTAAGCGCAAAATCGCCTTGGAATGCAGCTGTGAAATTCTGGAAGGGGATAAACTCATAACTTCAGCAATCTCGCTAAGTGAAAGTTCTTCGTAATAAAACAACGAGACGACGGTGCGTTCTTTTTCAGTAAGCCGTTCAATCGCTTGCGCGAGCGTATCTTTCAAGTACACTTCTTTTACTTTCGATTCCGGATTTTTTGCCTTTTCGTCAATCAATAACGAAAGACGGGTCTCCGCTTCTTCTTCGCGGATAGGATCGTCGATCGAACATACCGTGGTGACCGCAATATCTTGAACCATCTGTTGAAAATCGCCTTCGCTTACCTGCAAATAAGCGCTCATCTCCGCATCCGTGACGGAACGCAGGTATTGCTGCTCCAGCTTCTGGTAAGCTTCCTCGATTTTCTTCGCCTTCTCGCGTACGGAACGAGGAACCCAGTCCCCTTGCCGGAGTCCGTCGATCATCGCTCCGCGAATGCGCCATGAGGCGTACGTTTCGAACTGCAGTCCGCGTTCGTAGTCAAATTTCTCGATAGCGTCGATTAACCCCATCACCCCGTAACTGATGAGGTCGTCCCTGGATACGTTTTTGGGAAGTCCAATGGAAAGTCGGCCGGATACGTAGTCCACAAGCGGCAAATAGGTTTCGATCAGCGTTTGCTTGGCTACAGTATCGTGTTCTTCTCTCCACCTCTTCCACATCTCGATGTTCGCTAAATGAGATTTTTGCCCGATCATGACGCTCTTTCACCCCCTTATTCTTCAGTCATACGGCGAACCGCTTGAGCCAATTCCTCCGGCGTTTCGCTGAACTTGGTAGACAATTTGGGCGGGTTTAACGGAGAGAACGTTTCCTCTTCCGGCATAGGAGCGTCTACTTTCTTTTTCAGCATTTGATGAAGCTCCTCATCTTGATCCGGGGGGGTGACGGCATCGAAAACAGTTCCCTTCGTGCCGTCCGAATCCCCTTCGCCTAGCTCCGTTTTGTTCGAGTTCCATTGATTAAAGCCGGCAAAGGTGCCGAGCAGCCAACGACAACCAAAGACAAGTATAAAAAGGACAGCAAAGCTGTAGACGCTCCGAAGGAGCGTCGTCAACCAAATATTGTTCCCGACAGAAAACATAAAGGTGAATATAAAGGCAATAGCGCCGATGATAAAGTTCCACCGTATCGATCCAATCATGGTTACAGTTCCTTCACTCCGTGTTGTACGCTGCGGATGAGAAGAGTTCCCTTCTCGCAGTCGAATTCAATCGTCCTGCCGTAATTGGAGCCCGTATCTTCAGCCAGAAGCGGAATCTTGAAACGGGACAGCTGCTCCTTGCACGACTCCACATTACGCGGTCCGATGCGCATCGTATCGGACTGGCTGCCGAAAGCGAACATTTGTGCGCCTCCGGCCATTTTCGCTTCCATTCTGCGAATTTGTGCACCCAGCGCTTCCATTAACCGTATCAACTCCGGAATCGCCGTGTCCGCATACTTTGCAATATTAAGCTGGCCCTCTTTGGCTATATCCGAGTTAGGAAGCATGACGTGAGCCATACCGGCCACCTTGGCTTTCGCGTCATATAGCGTGATGCCGACGCACGAACCAAGGCCGGTCGTCTTCAGCACGCCGGTCTGGCGGGCAACGTTGAGATCAGCCATTCCGACTTTGATCAAATTGTCTTGGATCATGGAGTTTGCACTCCCAGAGCGATAAAAATTTTCTCAAACGATTCGGGATCGGGAATGAGAAAGAAATGCCCTTCCACTTCATCCTTCCCATTCAGAAACTTCGTATCGATCAAGAGCGCTTGATCTCCCATTTGACCGAATTGGAGAAGGCCGTAGCTCAAAATCGCTCCCGCCATATCGATGGCAAGAGAAGGAACCGTAGGCTGCATGTTCAGCCTCGTAAAGTCAGCCAACGACGATAAATAGGAACCCGCCAAGATGTTGCCGATCTCGCTTAGCGCGGAGATTTCCATCTCCGTATATCCCTCATCGCTGACAACTTCGATTCCTAACAAATTGCGCAGCAGTTTTTTGGCCGATTCCTGCTTAAGAATGAAGAACAAGTTGCCCGGCGTCTCGCCTTCTACTCGCAAGAAGATCGCAATGACAACCTGCTCCGCTCCGCCCACGCTATCCGCAATCTCTTCAAATGGAACCATCCGCACCTTCGGCACGAGCATGTCGACCGGCTTATCAAGCAGCTTCGATAATGCGGTGGCGGCATGTCCGGCGCCGATATTGCCTACTTCTTTGAGGACGTCCATTTGAAAATCGGCAAATGCGTTAAATGATTCCACAGGATCTACTCCTCTATGTTCTCCAATTGGACAATCTCGCTCTTATTGAGCACTTCTTTCAAATTCAGAAGCACGAGCAGCCGGTTATCGTCGATTTTTGCAATACCGTGCAAATATTTAGCTTTAATGCCGCCCACGATTTCAGGCGGATCAGCGATATGGTCGGTGTCCACATCGATGACATCGTTAGCGGAATCGACGATTAATCCAACTTCGATATCGTCCACCCCGACGATAATAATCCGCGTGTTCTCGGTGTATTCGCTCTCCGCGAAACCAAAACGGCCGCGCAAATCGATGACCGGGGTCACGACCCCACGCAGGTTGATGACTCCTTTTACGAAGTCAGGCGTTTTGGGAACGCGCGTCATCGGCTGCATCCGCTCGATGGTTTTTACTTTTTCAACTTCAACGCCGTATTCTTCATGCGCCAACGCGAAAACGATTACTTTCATTTCTTGTCCCATACCCTCGTCCTCCTCAAATTATCGTGCAGTAGATCAATCGCGGTTATCGTTATTTGATTAAAGCGTTCGTATCGATAATCAAGGCGACTTGCCCGTCGCCGAGAATCGTCGCACCGGAAACGGCGAACAGGTTGGTTAAGTATTTCCCCAGCGTTTTCAACACAATTTCCTGTTGGCCGATGAACTCGTTGACGACGAGTGCGGCCATCTTCTCCCCTTTGCGAATAACGACGATCTGGATATCCGCTTCCGATTCGTCTTCGCCCTGCGGGACGTCGAACAGCTTGGCTAACGGGATCAGCGGAATGACGCTATTCCGGTAGTCGACCATTTGATTGCCGTGTACGATTCGAACTTGCTCCGGGCGAATGGCGGCCGTTTCGACGATCGAAGAAAGCGGAATCGCGTATTTCTCACCGTGAAGACGAATCAACATCGCGGAAATAATAGACAGCGTCAGCGGCAGCTGTACGGACCATTTCGATCCTTTACCGAATTCCGAATCGACGTGCACTTCGCCGCCCAGACTTTCGATCTTCGTCTTCACGACATCCAAACCTACGCCACGGCCGGAAATGTCGGAGATTTTGTCTGCCGTGCTGAAGCCGGAAGCGAAAAGAAGCATATACACTTCCTTGTCCGTCATGCGCGCCGCTTGCTCTTGGGTGACGACGCCGTTCTGGATTGCTTTGCCAAGCACCTTGTCCCGGTTAATGCCGCGGCCGTTATCTTCGATTTCAATAAACACATGATTTCCGCTATGGTATGCGCGAAGATGGATGGTACCCGTCTCGGGTTTGCCCAAGGCGATACGCTCCGACGTCGGTTCCAGACCATGGTCGACGGCGTTGCGCAGCAAGTGTACAAGCGGGTCGCCTATCTCGTCCACAACCGTACGGTCGAGTTCGGTTTCCGCTCCCGTAATAATCAAATCTACTTTCTTGTCCAGCGTTTTGGCGACATCGCGAATCATCCGCGGGAACCGGTTGAACACGGTATCGACCGGAACCATCCTCAGTTTGAGCACGATGTTCTGCAGGTCGCTGCTGACGCGGGCCATATGCTCGACCGTTTCCGTTAATTCGTTTTTGCGAATTTCACTGGCCAGCTGCTCCAGCCGGACGCGATCGATCAACAGCTCGCTGAATAAATTCATCAAGAAGTCCAAACGTTCGATATCGACGCGAATCGTCCGGTTGGCGACCGGAGCTCCCGCCTGCGCAGCCGGCGGTTTTTTCACTTCGGCTTTAGGAGGTTCCGGCGTTACTACGGCTGCAGCGGCAGCAACTTCCTTTTGTGCCGCTCTCGCGGCCGGCAGCATGCGCTCAGCCAGCTTCTCTTGATTCAGCACGACCAATTCGACCTTATCGATTTCAGATACGCTGGAAATTTGTTTATGCAGCTGGTCATGATCGATCTGGGATATGTAGTACACCGCGAACGATTCGCCGAACTTCTCCTGCTCGATATCTTCGACCGAAGGGCTCGCTTTAATGACTTCCCCGTTCTGCTCGAGCACATTAAACACCATGTAAGCGCGGGCGGCTTTCAGCACGCAATCTTGACGAACGGTGACCTCGATCCAGAATACCGGAATCCCCGCTTCGATCGATTGCTGGACAATCGAGAGCTGGAATTCGTCGAGCTCCGCTTTGGTTTCGTCCTGCCCATCAGCAGGCTTGGCCGATCCCCCCGCAGCGCCTTTCAGGTAATCGCCGGAGACTATGGATTTCAAAGCCGCTACAATGTCCGAAACGTCGGCTTTACCGGTGCCGCCTTGAATAATGTCTTCGACCATCGTCTCGAGCGAATCGGTGCTTTTGAACAGGCAATCAAAGATGAATGAATCCATTTTCAACTTATGATTGCGCACAAGATCCAGCACGTTCTCCATCTCATGCGTCAGCGAGGCGATATCCTCGAAGCCCATGGTAGCAGACATTCCTTTTAACGTATGTGCGGAACGAAAAATGTTCTGGACAATGCTGATGTCTTCCGGATTGCTTTCCAGGCTGAGCATATGTTCGTTAATCGCTTGCAAGTGATCTCTGGACTCGTCAATAAACATCGAGAGATATTGATTCATTTCCATAACCGTACACCTCCATCAGGATCGTTTATATGTATAAGGACTAAGATAAGGCCGATAAACCGATTGCGGATATTAATTTGCCTGCAATTTCTTGCTGCTTCAGCACATGCATGACACCTTTAAGCTCGACCGCTGCTCGGGGCATACCGTAGACGATACAGGTTTCTTCCGATTCGGCAATCGTGGTTACAGCTCCCGATTCTTTCAGAGCCAGCATCCCTTTGGCGCCGTCCGATCCCATGCCGGTCATGATCACGATATGACGCTTCAACTCCTTGAGCGGAAGCAGCGATTCAAAAAGAACATCCACGGACGGTCGATGGCCGCTGCGCGGCTCTTCTTTGCTCAGATGGATGCGATAAGCGCCCGGCCCATTGCGGGCGACCGCCATGTGACTTCCGCCGGGAGCGATGTAAGCCGTGCCGTTCTCAAGAGGCATGCCTTCCTCCGCTTCGACCACCTTCAGACCGGATATCGAATTGAGCCGTTGAGCAAGCGATCTGGTAAAATTCGGCGGCATATGCTGCACGATCACGACCGGAGCCGCAAGCTCCGCCGGCAGCTCCGACAATACCTGATGAAGCGCACGCGGACCTCCGGTGGAAGTTCCGATCGCGACCAAGTGCCCGATGCCCGCTTGCGATCGGTCAACCGATCGCCTCTCAGCCTTTGGAGACGGATTCGATGGCGCTGCAGCCGCTGTCGTGCGGGCCTGCGGTATCGGCTTCAGCTCCGGTTGACGTGGAAGGATCGGGCGCTGCAGCCCAATCTTGTTCACATTCATTCTCACTGCGATATGAAGCTTCTCCAGCAGCTGGGTTTTTACCTTATGAAGATCGAGCGAAATTGAGCCCGACGGCTTGCCGACGAAGTCGACAGCCCCCCATTCCAGTGCCTTTATCGTCTCGGACGCCCCTTCTTGCGTCAAGCTGCTGAGCATAATGACCGCAACCGGGCTTTCCTTCATAATGACGCGAAGCGCCTCAAGTCCGTTCATCTCCGGCATTTCGATGTCCATCGTAACCGCATGAGGCTGTAGTTTCTTCACCTGCTCGACGGCTTCTTTCCCGTTCCTGGCCGTCCCGACTACCCGCAGCATCGGATCCTGCGAGATAAAATCCGAGATGATTTTTCTCATAAATATGGAATCATCGACCACTAACACATCAAACGGCTGCTGCATAGCTTCACTCCTCTACGTTGTCACTGAGCTAGAAGGTCAGAAGTTGTTCCTGTTCACCGGGCCAAATCAACATCCCTGCTCGCTATTGCTTCAGCAAACGAATCATTCGGCTCAGGAAACCTTTAACCGAACCCGCTTGATTGTCGGCCGGCAGCTGGTTCAACACAAAATCGTCGGTTAATTCGCCCAGCGACCTCGAAGCCGCGCCTTCCGGAAAAGCGATCGTAAAGGGGATTTGCTTTTTCACCGCTTTGGAAACCGAATTGTCATCCAACACGTATCCGATCGTCGGAATGTCCAAATCCATAAACTGCTTGGCTACCATTCTGATTTTATCCGCAGTTTGCCGCCCTTCCTTCCAATCCGTCACACGGTTGACGACCAACCGGAATTTCACGTCGTAACTCATCGAGTGAACCATTTTGATAATCGCATAAGCATCGGTAATGGAAGTAGGCTCCGGCGTTGTCACCACAATCGTTTCTTGTGCGGCGAGAATAAACTTCAACGTTTCTTTGGACAAGCCCGCCCCGGTATCAAAAATGATGAAATCGACATGTCCGTTCAACTGATTCACTTGTTCCGCGAAATAGTCAAGCTGCTCATCCGTTAGACGAATTAATTCGTTAAAGCCCGAGCCCCCGGCGATGAACTGTATATCATTCGGTCCTTTGTGGATGATATCCCAGACCGTTTTTTCCCGTTTCAACAAGTGGTACAAATTATATTTTGCAGAGATGCCCATCAGCACATCAATATTGGCGAGTCCGATATCCGCGTCGAAAATGAGCACCTTGAACCCTTTTTTCTGGAGCGATAGGGCAAAATTCAAGGTGAAATTCGATTTGCCTACCCCTCCCTTCCCGCTGGTTACGGTGATGATCCGGGTCGCCTTTTCCTGATCGGCGCCCTGATGTTTAATCAGATTCCGCAGCCCTTGGGCCTGATCACTCATGATTATCGTCCTCCAGAATCAGATCGATGATGAATTGTTCTTGCAGCACTCTAATATCGTCGGGGACACTTTGTCCGTTCGCGATATAGGAGATCTGGAGCCCGAATTCGCGAACCAAATTCAGGATTGCGCCGTAGGAGTCAGTTTCGTCCATCTTCGTAAACAACACCTTGTGCAGCTTGAATTTGCTGAAGTTGCTCGTAATGGCTTTCATGTCTTTATATTTGGTTGTCAAGCTGAGCACAAGGAACGTTTCGCTTTTTCCGCTTGATTTCAGCAGCGCATTTAATTCGGAAACGTACATTTCGTTGCGGAAATTGCGTCCGGCCGTATCCATGAAAATAAGATCGCAATCCTTCAAGTTGTCGAAAGCTTTAGTTAAATCCGAGGGCGAGAATACAACTTCAAGCGGTACGTTCAAGATCGTCGCGTACGTTTTCAATTGCTCGACGGCCGCAATGCGGTACGTGTCCGAAGTGATGAAACCGACTTTGCGGTGGTGCTTGAGCACCTGCTCGGCCGCCAACTTGGCAATCGTCGTCGTTTTGCCGACTCCGGTAGGGCCGACAAAATGCGCAATGCGCGTATCGGCCGCTATGGACTTGCTGCCTTCCATTCTCAGCATCGCGAGCAGTTGGCGCTGCAGCGACTGCTTCACGAACGTCTCTGACAATTCAGCCGCCGAGATTACTGCATCTTCCAGCACCTGGGCAATCAGTTCCTGAACAAGATGAGGTTCCACCTCTTGTTCAAGCAGACGCTGCTCGAACCGCTGAACCGCGGGATTCAGTTGTTCGGCACTTCCATGCTGCTGTGAGAGTCTGCGCATCATTTCTTTCATCTGCTTTAATTCTTCCAGGAGCATGTCTTCCTTCGCTTTCACCGGAGCTGCCGCTTGAATGCGCTGAACCGGCATGAGCGGCGCGGGCGCCGCCGTTTGAACCGGTACGAATGATGCCGCCGATTCCGGCGGAAGCACGTCCGGCACTTCGGGAAAAGCAAGAACCGGCTGTTTCTCTTCCCGCAGCGTCTGCGCCCCGTAAGCAGCGGCTACGGTCTTTTTGGCAGACTGAGCGAAAGGCGGAGCCGCAAAGGGAGCTGTCGACTTTGCAGCAACAACGGCAGCCTCGCCCGCGGGCGTCCTGGCTCCTGCGGCGGAACCGCCGGGGGAAGCGGTATCCATCGCTGCAATGACCTCAATTTTTTTCTTAGAGAACATCCCCAGAAATCCGCCGGTACGAATTTCTTTGGTGTTGATGATCACTGCGTCATGGCCTAAGTCGATTCTAATCTTTTGCAGCGCATCCGGCATTGAATCCACTACGTACCGTTTCACTCTCATAGATTAACTACCCCCATGCTCTGGATTTCCACGTTAGGCTCCAACTCGCTGTAAGACAATACCGGAATATCCTGCATCGTGCGCTCAAGCAGCTGGCGCAGGTACATGCGGATCGTCGGCGATGTCAGTACGATCGGCTGCTGCCCGGATTGGATCAGTTTGGTCACCTGATCGCTAAGCCGTTGATAGATCACTTGCGTAGAAGTCGGATCGAGTGCCAGGTAGCTGCCTTGATCGGATTGCTGCACCGATTCGGCTATCTTTTTCTCCAGATTCGGGCCTACGGTGATCACCTTTAACGAGTCGCCGATCGACGTGAATTGCTGGGTGATTTGCCGGGATAACGCTTGCCGCACGTATTCGGTCAAAATATCGGGGTCCTTCGTATAGGTGCCGTAATCCGCTAAAGTCTCTAATATCGTAACGAGATCCCGGATCGAAATTTTTTCACGCAGCAGCTTCACCAGTACTTTTTGAACGTCTCCTAAGGAAAGAACATTCGGGATGAGCTCGTCCACCAGTGCCGGGAAGCTTTCCTTGACATTCTCGATAAGTGCTTTCGTTTCTTGCCGTCCGAGAAGTTCGTGAGCATGCTTCTTGATGATTTCCGTTAAATGCGTCGCGACCACCGACGGCGGATCGACCACCGTGTACCCGGAAAGCTCTGCGCGTTCTTTGGTTTGTTCGTCGATCCAGAGTGCCGGAAGACCGAAAGCCGGCTCAAGCGTATCGATCCCGGCAATCGAATCGTCATCGATGCCCGGGCTCATCGCCAAGTAATGACCGAGCAGTAAATCGCCGCGAGCGACGATATTGCCCTTGATTTTGATGATGTATTCATTCGGCCTCAGCTGAATATTATCGCGAATCCGAATAACAGGAACGACGACCCCGAGCTCCAGTGCGCACTGACGGCGAATGAGAATGATCCTGTCTAACAGATCGCCGCCCTGCTGCGTGTCCGCAAGCGGGATAAGGCCATACCCGAATTCGAATTCAATCGGGTCCACATTGAGCAGCCCAATAACGCTCTCCGGACTTCGCACTTCTTCAATTTGCTGCTCTTCCTCGAGCTGCACCTCCTCCGCTTGCTTGCGGTTCACGATTTGCTGCATCCGATAAGCGGCAAAGGCAAGCAGACCCGCAATCGGAAACGTCGTCCAGAAATGGATCGGGGTAAAGAGGCCAAGCGCCGTCACCGTACCTGCCGCGATATAGAGCAGCTTCGGGTAGGAGAAAATTTGCGTTGTCAGGTCATGCGCCAGATTGCCGTCGGACGCAGCCCGGGTAACGATAATACCTGCAGCCGTCGAAATAAGCAGCGCCGGAATTTGGCTCACCAAGCCGTCGCCAATCGTCATAATCGAATATTTTTCGCCTGCTTCGGCGAAAGACATTCCTTTCATGGCGACCCCGATGATCAAACCGCCAATGATATTGATGATCAGCATGATGATGCCCGCGATCGCATCCCCTTTGACGAACTTGCTCGCCCCGTCCATCGCACCGTAAAAGTCTGCTTCGCGTGAAATTTTCTCACGGCGTTCCTTCGCTTGATGTTCGTTGATCATGCCGGCGTTCAAATCGGCGTCGATACTCATTTGTTTGCCGGGCATCGCATCCAATGTAAACCGTGCCGCAACTTCGGCAACGCGCTCGGAACCTTTGGTAATGACGATAAACTGTACGAGTACGAGAATGATAAAGACGACGAAGCCGACAACCAGGTTGCCTGCCGCGACGAATGAACCAAAGGTTTCGACCACATTACCGGCATCGGCGTGTGCCAGGATGTTCCTGGTGGTGGAGACGTTTAGGGCGAGCCTGAACAGGGTTGTAATGAGAAGGAGCGAAGGAAAGATTGAAAATTGCAGCGCATCGGTCGTATTCATCCCGACCAGAATAATCATAAGCGCCAGCGTAATATTCAGGATCAACAAAAAGTCCAACAACCAAATCGGGAGCGGAACGACCATCATGAGAATGATGCCGATGATGCCGATCAATACGACAAGGTCTCTAATTTTCAAAGCCGGTGCCCCCTCTACTTAGTTTTCGTTCGCTATCTTCAGGCCAAGATCACAATGCCTTGCCTTTAAGTTTGTATACATAGGCTAATACTTCGGCCACGGCTTGGAACATGTCGGCGGGAATCGCTTCTCCGATTTCCACCTGAGCGTACAAAGCCCGGGCGAGCGGTTTATTTTCGATCGTAGCGACGCCATGGTCTTTGGCGACTTGTCTGATCTTGAGAGCGACGAAGTCGGTCCCTTTGGCAATGACGGTCGGAGCCTGCATCTTCGAACCGTCGTACTGGAGAGCCACGGCAAAGTGGGTAGGGTTCGTAATGATAACGTCGGCCTTGGGCACGTCCTGCATCATACGCTGCATCGCCATACGGCGCTGTTTCTCCCGAATTTTCCCTTTGATCAGCGGATCCCCTTCCGACTTCTTATACTCGTCTTTAATGTCCTGTTTGGACATTCTCAAATTCTTCTCATGCTCATATTTCTGATACAAAAAATCGAAAATGGCCAGTATGATCAAAATGCCTCCGATTTTCACGCCAAGGTTCAACACGAGCGAAGAAGTAAAAGTCAGAATCTCCTGAAGAGGGAGATGCGCTAGCTGCATAATGTGCGCTTTCTCGCCCCATAAGACCGAATACACGACATAACCGATAATGCTCATTTTCAACATGGACTTCAGAAACTCAACGACCGACCTCATCGAAAACATTCGTTTCGCGCCTTCAAGAGGGTTCATTTTGCTGAATTTCATCATCAGCGGATCGCCCGTGAGGAGGAAGCCGAATTGCAAATAGTTGCCGAGCACGGCTATGACGACCGCGATTACGAAAATCGGGCTTAATATCAGCAGCATCTGCAGCGCCAGCTGCTCGTATAACACCATCATATTGGGCGATGTGAGGTCGACCAGCAGGAAGTCCGTATAGATCGATCGGAAAACGCCGACCAGATGTCCTTTCATGAACCCGCCGAACAAGTAAAACGCCAGGAAGGAAAAAAACAAGATAAAGGCAGCGGGCAGTTCCATACTTTTGGCCACTTGTCCTTGTTTTCTTGCATCTTGTTTCTTCTTGGGCGTCGCGTCTTCCGTCTTTTCCCCGGCAAACAGCTGCAGGTCGAGTTGTAAACGAAGTGCCGCCACGTCCATCCCCCCTTAGGTTTGAAACAATCCGAAGTAGCTCTTGATCGATTCCATCATTTTGGCGAAAATATTGCTGAACAGAGACTCGTAACCAGGAAATAATAAAACCAACATAATAAGGCCGAGCAACAGCTTGACCGGAAGCCCGATCACAAAAATATTGAATTGCGGCGCGACCCTCGCCAGAAGCCCGAGACCGACGTCCGTCAAAAACATCGCAACGATAAGCGGTGCGGCCATTTGGAAACTTAACGCAAATACGCTTGAGAATGACTTCACCATAAAGTCTGAAATTTGTCCGCCATAAAACTTAGTGAACGTCTCGTTGTTTAACGGGATCCATTCATAGCTTCGCATGATGGCTTCGAGCAAATAATGATGACCGTTTAGCGACAGAAACAGCATCGAGGCGACCATAAATTTCAGGTTGCCGATCACCGGGCTTTGCGTTCCCGTCATCGGATCGATGACGTTCGCAATACCGAACCCGATTTGAATGTCAATGAACGATCCTGCAATTTGCACGATTGTGAAAAACATATAGGCGACAAAGCCCAAGCATAAGCCGACCAATATTTCCCGTATAATCAGCAGCACGTACATCGAATCCATAGCAACCGGCGATTGGGTGCCGGCCCCGACAAAAGCGATAAACGCTACGAAAACCGAGATCCCGATTTTAAACTGCGCAGGCACATTTCGACCCGAAAAAATAGGCGCGACCACAAAAAACGAAGTAATTCGACAAAAAAACAGCAGAAATCCAGGGAGATACTGTACGAACCAAGCCATCTACATGTACCTACCCGACGAATTTGTAAAGATTGTTCATAAGATTATAAGTAAAATCGACGAGCGTATTTAGAATCCAGGGTCCGAAAATCAGAATCGAGACGAGCACCATCACGATTTTCGGCACAAAAGCCAGCGTAGCCTCTTGAATTTGAGTCGTTGCCTGAAAAACGCTGATAATCAAGCCGATGACAAGAGCGACCACCATCATCGGAGCGCTGGCCTTTAACGTTGTATAAACCGCTTCGCCGGCCAACCCGATAATAAACTCCGAGCTCAAAGCAAGTCCCTCCTTTTCGGGTCTCGATTACGAATTGAAACTGAGCAGCAGTGAGCGCACGACCAAATACCAACCGTCAACCAGGATGAACAGCAGTATTTTAAAAGGCAGCGATATCATGACCGGGGGAAGCATCATCATCCCCATCGCCATCAAGGTGCTCGCGACAACCATATCGATGACTAGAAACGGAATGAATACCATAAAGCCCATTTGAAACGCCGTCTTCAGCTCACTAATCGCATAGGCCGGAACGAGCGCGGTCAGCGGCGTATCTTCCACGCCGCTCGGAGGCGCGGCTTTGGTATAGTCGAGAAACAGCTTCAAATCTTTCTGGCGCGTATGCTGAAACATAAATTGCTTCATCGTAATCGACGCTTTATCCAATGCGGCGGTTTGCGTAATTTCCCCCTTCATATAAGGCTGGAAAGCCGTCTCGTTTATTTCACCTAACGTCGGCGCCATAATAAAGAAGGTTAGAAACATCGCCAATCCGATCAGTACTTGATTCGGCGGCATTTGCATCGTACCCAGGGACGTTCGGACGAAACCGAGCACAATGATAATCCGGGTGAAACTTGTCATCATGACGAGGATGGCAGGCGCAAGACTAAGAATCGTAATCAGGAGTATGATCGTAACGGTACCCGACGCATTGTCCGGACTGTTCGCTGTCCCGATATCGATATTAATACCCGGAATCGGATCCGCCGCGAACGCTTGGCCGGAAACCGAGCAGAGCATTCCGGCAAGCAGAAGCAGCGGTAATAATTTGATGAGCTTTTTCATGGTTTATCATTCAACCGATCTGAATTATTGTCTTGCTGGAGCAGCTCCTCCATCATCTTCTTACGGTCCGTCATCTTGGTCTGGAACACGTGCTGGAACGAGGTTGCTTCAATGTCAAGCTCTTCCTCCACCTCTGGCTTCTGTCTCAGCTTTTTCAGCCAGCCGCCAAACGATTCGAACGCCGGCGCCGTCATAGCCGGACCCGCAGTCATCATGTCGCGAATGAGCGCGACCTCCGCTTCGTCTTCAATCTTCTCGAGCAGTTGGATGTTCTCGCCAACCCCCACGATATAGAGCGACTTCCCGATCTCAACGACTTGGATCGATTTGTTTTGTCCGAGAGGCAAACCGCCAAGCGACCGAATGGATCTTCCTGTGAAGTACTTATTTTTTTGAGCAATGATCTTCATAATCACAAAGAAGATGACGATAATGAGAATAAGAAAAAAAATGACTTTGACAATCATCCCGAGCGTGTCTCCGGCTGAATAGATGTTGTCCGGTGAGTCAAAAGGACTCGAACCGGGCGCATCGGTCCCCGTTTCCCCGAAACAAACAGCAGCTAACCACGCCGCTGTTTGCATCCATAGAACGAGAACGGCTAGCAACGTCTTGGTTGCGAGTCTCTTCAAGTGCTCACATTCCCTTCAATTCGTGAAGTTTCGGGTTACCCCAACGTTTTCTTAATGGCTTCGATAACGCGATCCGCTTGAAACGGCTTCACGATAAAGTCCTTGGCACCGGCTTGAATCGCATCGATAACCATCGCCTGCTGCCCCATCGCGGAACACATGATGACCTTGGCGTTGGCATCGATTTTTTTAATTTCTTTCAACGCTTGGATACCGTCCATCTCAGGCATCGTAATGTCCATCGTGATTAGATCGGGACGCAGCTCTTTGTATTTCTCGATCGCTTGTGCGCCATCGTTCGCTTCACCGCAAACCTCGTAACCGTTTTTGGACAAAATATCGCGGATCATCATTCTCATAAATGCTGCATCGTCTACAATCAGAATTCGGTTTGCCATGGGTATACAGTCCTCCTAGAGCGCTATGGTTTAGTATTGTTGCAGTTTTTGAATCCGGTCCCACTGATTTACGATATCCGTGACACGAACACCGAAATTTTCATCGATAACGACGACTTCGCCTTTTGCAATAAGCTTGTTATTGACGAGAATATCAACCGGCTCTCCTGCGAGTTTATCAAGTTCGATAATCGACCCTTGCGAAAGCTCCAAAATGTCCTTGATCACCTTATGCGTGCGACCGAGTTCCACCGTTACTTTCAATGGGATGTCCAAGAGCAAGTTCAAGTTCGTATCTTCGGCAGGCGACAGCTGCGGCGGCGTGAAATTCGAGAACTGCGCAGGCTGAACATTGACGTTACGCCCTGTCGGCATCCCGTAAGCGGCAGGCTGCGGCGCATAGCCCGGCGGCTGCATCATCGGGGGCTGTTGATACATCGGCGCTTGCTGGTACATCGGCTGCTGCATCGGCGGTTCTTGATACATCGGCGCTTGCTGGTACATCGGTTGCTGAACCTGCGGCTGCTGGTATGCATCATTCGAAGGCGCCGCAGGAGGCGGCGTAAGCGTGTCCTGCGCCATCGAGCCCGGAGCAGGCGGAGCAGGCGGAGCCGACGGCGGCGGAGCGGCCGTTTCCTGCATGTCTCCGCCGCCCATCAGGGTGGAGACCATCTCCCGCGCGAACGCGACGGGCAGCAGTTGCATGATCGTGGAGTCGATCAAGTCGCCAATCGTCAAGCGGAATGAAACCTTGATAAAGACGTCTACTTGCGGAATCGATGAAGGTTCGCCGCCCTCTGCCAAATCCAAGATATCGATCCCCGGCGGCGAAATGTTGACGAATCGGTTAAATATCGTCGACATTGAAGTAGCGGATGACCCCATCATTTGGTTCATCGCTTCTTGTACGGCACTGATATGAATTTCAGACAATTCCATATTTTGCCCCGTACCGTCTCCGCCCATCATCAAATCGGCAATCACTTGCGCATCGCGCGTCTTGATGACCAACAGGTTGATGCCGTCAAATCCGTCGACATAGTTAACGTGGACAGCGACATGCGGCTTAGGAAACTCTTCGACCAAGTCGGCTCGGGCAATCACAGAAACTTTTGGCGTGGTGATATCGACTTTCTTACCGAGCAAGGTCGATAAGGCTGTCGCGGCGCTGCCGAATGTGATATTGCCGATCTCGCCTAAAGCATCTTGTTCCAGCGACGATAAGTAGTCTTCTACTCTTGGACTCGAGCCGCTCGAAAAACCACCGCTTGACTCGCTTTCGGAAGACTGTCTCAGCAAGGCGTCGATCTCTTCTTGAGACAAATAATCCTTATTATTCGTCATTCTCTTCTACTCCTTCACTGACAATCTCACTGATTTGTATAGCCAGCTTACCGCGGGTCGTACCCGGACTGCCATAAAACTTCAACCTTTCCCCTATCCGTATATGCAGCGGCTCATTTACCGATTTGTTCAACGTAATGACGTCGCCTGCATTTAGGCTGAGAAACTCGCGTACG
Source organism: Paenibacillus sp. EPM92 (assembly GCF_016586185.1). NCBI lineage: Bacteria > Bacillati > Bacillota > Bacilli > Caryophanales > Paenibacillaceae > Paenibacillus > Paenibacillus sp. EPM92. Next base: position 28,487 of record NZ_BCPS01000068.1, on the reverse strand, counting down.
GATATTTGGGAAGCGCCCAGCTCTGCGATAATCGGCAGCTTTGCCTTATGAAGCCGATTCTGCAAAGCCGTCTGCTCTTCCGGGGCACTCGTCTTCTTCTGGGACACAAACCAGTGATGAACCGACAATCTCGGCATAATCGGCTCAATGACGACGTGTGGAATACATAAGTTGATCATCCCCGTCGTATCCCCGATCTTGGTGCTTAACGAAATTAAGGCAATCGTTTCGTTAGGCGAGACGATCTGCATAAATTGCGGATTTGTCTCCAAAGCTTCCAGCCTTGGGGACAAATCAATGACCGTCTTCCACGCTTCCTGCAAACTTTCAAACGCTCTGCTGAAAATCCGCTCCATGACGATCGTTTCGATCTCGGTTAAAGCGTTAATTTTGGTTGGCGAGGTACCCGATCCTCCCAGCAAACGATCGAGCATGGCAAAAGCCACGTTCGGATGCACCTCGAGCACCATTCTTCCTTCCAGAGGCTCCGCTTCGAAAATGTTCAGGATGGTCATTTTTGGAATGGACCGTATGAATTCATCATAAGGCAGCTGCTCGACCTGGACAACATTTATTTGTACAAAGGTCCGGAGCTGTGCGGAAAAATAAGTCGTTAAATAACGGGCAAAGTTTTCGTGAATTCGAGTTAAGCTGCGAATGTGGTCCTTGGAAAACCGCACTGCGCGTTTGAAATCATAGGCTCGAACTTTTTTCTGAGTTTCTTCCTTTTTAAGTTCTTCCGCATCCATTTCACCGGATGAGAGCGCCGCTAGCAGGGCGTCTATCTCATTCTGCGAAAGCACATCTACCATCTGCGTCACCTCCCGCTTGCTTATTCGCGAATATCCCTCAATCTATTGGAGAACGATATCGGTAATAAGGATTTGATTCAATTTACCTTCGTGAAGCAGTTCATTCATTCTATTCATAAGGGCTGAAGTGAGATTGTCAAAGCCTTTTTTGCCCGAAACTTGTTCCGGCGTCATATCGGCCAACGTTTCAATTACGATTGCTTTCATCCGGCTTTGCTGGAAATCAAACTCTTCTTTAGCCTTCTTGTTTTCAAGTTCAAAGGCAAAGCTTACTTTCACGAACTTCGCGCTTGCCCCGCTCGCCGTGGCCAGGTTTGTCAGAACGTCTTTCATTTCGACCGTATTTTCTTTCACTTGTACCGGTGTTAATTTTTTACCGGATTTTACTTCCCGTACCAATTGCTGCGCTTGGTCTTGGGGATCGGAACTGGATTTATCCATGTAATTCCAGAGAACGAACGCTGCAGTTAAAATTAATGTTATCGCAATAAGTATAGCTACGACCATGATAAAAATTTTACTTTTAAACAACTTACGACCCCTCCGAATTCAGGCTCTTTATCGTTCCGCCGATGAGACCTACGGTCTGCAAAAAGCGCTGTACCATGGCGACAACTTCCGGCACCGGTTCGAGCACCATTATTTTTTTTCCGGTCACCAAAGTAATCATAGTATCCGGAGTCTCTTCAATCGTCTCAATCAGTAAGGCATTAACCATGATCGGTTTGCCGTTAAGCCGGGTGAGCGTTACCATCGGCTACCTCCGCTTGGGATAGGATCGGGGGAGACCGGCTCCCCCGTTTACTGATACTGAACGTTACTATCGTTTCAAGTTGACTACTTCCTGAAGCACTTCATCTGAAGTTGTGATGATTCTGGAGTTCGATTGGAACCCCCGCTGTGCGATAATCATTTCCGTAAATTCGCTCGTTAAGTCCACATTGGACATTTCAAGCTGACCGGAGATGATAGCTCCCGTTCCCGTCTCCGGATTCGCGGCAGTAGCGGCGCCCAGATCGAGTTCTTCCGTGTTGGAGTTCGGCGTCATCCGGTACATGTTACCCCCGATTTTCTCAAGACCGGCAGGGTTCGTCACTTTAGCAACAGCGATAAGCTGTCCGGTCGGAGTCGCCGTTCCATCGGCAGCAACCGAGATAATCTCCCCGTTCTGGGAGATGGAGAAAGCCGTAACGCCATCCTCCAACGTGACCGCTGTGCCTTCGGTATTCAAGACGAACATCCCGTCCGCATTCACGAGGCGATTCAATGCATCCAGCTCAAAGTTACCGGCACGAGTCAAATATGGGCCGTCGCCTCCGTCTACCATCGAGGAAACCGCGAAAAATCCGTCGCCGTCGATCCGCAGGTCGGTCGGTTTGTTCGTCGTCATCGCGCTGCCCGGCGTATGAATCGTATCAACCGCGGCAACCGTAACGCCAAGACCGATCTGCTTCGAATTCACGCCGCCTCTTTCCTCCGTCGGAGCCGAGACCCCGGCGACCGTTTGGCTCAAAATATCTTTAAACATCACGCGTCCGGTCTTGAACCCGACCGTGTTCACATTAGCGATGTTATTCCCGATAACGTCCAACTTCGTTTGAAATCCTCTCATACCCGAAACACCGGAATAAAGAGATCTTAACATCGATCGATTGCCTCCTAAAGGCTGAACTCGTCAGCCTTGCTTAATGGTGTTACTGGTTGTTTCAGTCGGTCCACAACCAAGGCCTCCGAACTCCGGGCCGGCCTGTTCTTAAGAAATGATCATGGCGCTGTCAATTTGCGTAAACAAGTTGTCTTTCATTGATGCTCCGTCCATTGCGGTAACCACGGTCCGGTTCTTAATGTTCACGATTAAAGCCGTATCGTTAATGAGCATCAACGAATCTTTGGCGCCTTTCGTTGCCGCTTTGTCGATGGCGGACTGGATCTTCGCCAGTTGTTCGGGCTGGAACTGAATGCCTCTTTGGCGCAACCGTTCTTCCGCATGATGACTGAAGCGTACGAATTGGTGGTGCAAGATCGAATCAAACGAAGTCGATGGCGCTTCCCGTCCAGTTCTCGTTTGAGGCGGCTTCGAGAGCGCAGGCGTAACGCCATTCGGAAATAGCTGACCTACCGTCATCCGTTCCGTCATGGTGCCTCTCCCCCTGCAGGTTCCTTTGAAGGAGCCGGGTTGCCGATCTGCGAAATATTTTCGAGCGCGACCTCTTCGCCGTTCACTTTTGCAAATTGCTGATGATCTTTAACGGTAATCGACTCGACAACCCCGGTTTTGGAGTAAGTCGTGCCCTCGTTATCTGCGTAAGACCAAGTAATTTCTTTGCCGATCAGTCCCGATGCGAAGCCTAGAGACTGGCGCAACAATTTCATTTCGCTGCTCATATTCGTCAGCTGCTCGACCGAAGTAAACTGCGCCATCTGCGCGATAAACTCTTTATCCTGCAAAGGCTGAGTCGGATCCTGATTTTTTAATTGTGTAATTAATATTTTCAGAAATTGGTCTTTGCCGAGCTCGCTGCCTCCCGTCTTCTTTTCTGCGCGGTCGACGTTCGCTTTCGAATAATAAGGCCAAATATTTTTCGTGCTGATGTTGGAATCGGCCATGTTGTTCACCTCCTGCTTCCCGCTTATCTCCAACCGCCGTACAGCGCAACTTAGGCGATGACGTCAATCGAACCGTTAACGCCTGTCCGATTGTCTCCTACGCCGGACATCCTTTCCGTCTCTCCAAGTTCATCTAAAGAAGCAGCTTTATTGCTGCCCGAATTTTTCTGCTTGGACGGTTGCTGCGATTGCTGTTGGCGTCCTTCCTGGAACATCCCGGATTGATAGCTTTGGCTTTGACTGACCTCCAGCTTATCCACTTGAATGCCTTGCGTCTGCAAGGTGTTCTTCAATTGGGAGAGCTGTGCCTCCAACATTTCTTTGCCCGCTGCGCTGTCCGCTACGAATTGGGCGATCAGATGTCCGTTTTGCATCGTCAGCTTGACTTCTACATGACCCAAGTGCTGCGGATAAAGAGAAATTTTCGCTTCTGTCAAGCCGTCGGCCGTCGTCCCAAGTACGAAGGAGCTGACGATAAATTGCGTCATATCCTCAGTGAAGGACGAAGCAGGCATATGCAGCGACGCTGATTTCGAAACCATCTGCCCGTTCTGTACTTGTTTCATGAAATCGTGCATCGTCATCGGCTGGGAAGTTCCCGATTGACCATCCTCCGAACGAAGCGGTTCGAATAAAGGCGCTTCCTCTTCGCTGCCGCTTAGTTCGCTCGTCAGCTTTAAGGCATGCTGTGCCAAAGCGAGCGCTTCGAGTTTGTGCATCGGATTGGAAACCACCTGAACTAGCGGAGCGGTTGAAGGATTCGCCGAATCCGTACTCGCTTTCGCTGAAACAGCGGTTTGCACCGCTTGTTGCGTATCGCTTTTCGCTTTATGTAACTCGCCGAATGTTGCGGCCGCCGACAATAACGCAGACGGCAACTCTTTCATCGCTTGTTGCAAGCTCGGATGCAGGGGCCCGCCGGCCATTATTTCTTTAAGCTGCTTTAGTATCTGTACGACTTCGGCTGAAGACAATAAGTTCGACTGAGCGTTCGCCGCAGACTCCGAAGCGTCTGTAGCGACTTGCGTCAATAGCGGTATGAACAATTGCGGATTTAACATTTGTTCTTCACCTGGATGAGCTTTTTCTCCGGCCTGCTTCGGATGCTCAGCCGCTTCGCCATCCTTACCGGCACTTGCATCTGTCGATAGCAGCGACGCAAGAAGCGCTTGAAGTTCGGCAAGCCAAGCTTGAAGATCCGGATTGCTTAGAAGCGCGTCGACGTCTTCCTGCCGCTCCGTCTGCTCCAGCAATTGAAGGAGACCGTCAATTTGCCCGGCCTGGAGTTCGGTCGACTGTTCGTTCATTACGGAAGCGGCCGCCGCTAACGGGTTGAGCCATTGAATCAAGGCGCTTAATCCGTTCATCCCGCCCTTGGCCTCGCTGCCGGCTTGATTCGCTTCTCCGACAAGCATTCCGGTTAACGTCGTCAAGAACGCACTCCCGCCTGAAGCGGAGCCTTGCGCAGAACCCGCTGAATTGGCGCTTCCGCCTGCAGATGCAGTGCCGCCCAGGGCAACAGATTGAGCTTGAATTTCCATCTTTTCTTTTCACCTCCTTTCAAGCTTCTATTGAGCGAGTCGGGCCGAAATTAAAGCCGCCGTTTCTTTCGATTGATCCGAAATGGCAGAAAGAATTTTCGACCTGCCGGCATTGTCCATGGAATTCAAGATGGAAATGACTTTATCCGGCGTCGTCTTTTGAAGCTCCAGCAGTACCGTCGCAGCGCTTTTCGGCGTCATGTTGGCGAAGGTCGATCCCAGATCGTCCTTGCTAAGCTTGTCGGTCTTGGCCGCCGGCGCTTGCATAGCTTGCAGCCTTTCTTGAAGAGCCGCAAGTTCCGTATCGCGAACGAGCTTCTGATCCTTGATCAAAATGGAAGCTTCCGCCGCCTTCTTCGGATCCATCTTTTCCAAAATTTTCACGCGTTCGTCGTTCTTCATCATACTCAGCACCAGCACTTGTTCGTTCAACGTCAAGTTCTCCAGGATCGGTGCCGATTTACTGGGGGACATCTTCGCATACAGGCTTGCCAGCTGCTGAATTTGTGCCTTATATTCTTCATCCGACTGTGTCTTCGTTTTCATTTGTTCTTCAAGCGAGCTGTTCTTCAACTGAAGCTCTTTGATTTGTTGATCCCGTTGTTGAATCGCCGCCTCCGCTTTTTGCAGATCCTGATCCTTCTGCTGGACGGATGACGTCATTTGCGCAACCTGATCATCCTTCGTCGGGTCGGCCCCCTCCTCTTGGGCCTTCGCCGCCTCAGTCTGCGGTTTCCCGCTATCCGTATCCGACTGAGGATCAGGAATCACTTGGTTGACGACGGGTATTTTATTGGCCGTTTTCAACACATTATTCATCACGTCGTAATCGAAAATCGTCAGCAACACCCCGAGCAAAACGGCCGTAAAAACGAACGGAATGAGGAACCATATCAGAAAACGCTCCATGGCGCCGTAAGATGCGGTTTGCTCTGTGTCTGCGTCTGCCATCTACCGTCACCTCCCCTGCTTAGGCTAAGAAAGCCGTTTATACCGGTTCGTCGCCATTTCATCCAACTGGTCCTGTTCACGCTTCAGCAGATCGGCGGTGAACCGTTGGTACGCCTTCTCTTTCGCTTTGTTCCATACTTTTTCTTCGAGCATCTTTCCGTTCAAATCATCCTGTCTCAACTGCACGACCCCTCTCGCCTGCTGAACGTCGCGGTGTTTCGCCTGAATTCGGCCTTCAATGTGATCGACATAACTTTGCAGCAGCATGAGATTGGAAACCGTTGTCCGTCGACCGGATGCTTCATGCAATTGTTCCTGGATATCCGTTTTGGACTGTTGAAGCTCGGAAAGCTTCGACTCCTCTTTACGCATTTGACCGATCGCCTCAGACAAAACCCATTCCGCTTGAGTTTTCTCGTTCTCTTTCAGATCCACGATTTTTTGAAAAGCGTACCGAAAGCGCATCAGTGGTCTCAACCCCTATAAAATTGTTGAATTAATTGCTCCGTTGCTTCCGCATAGGTCAACTTGTCGTGCACCCGCTGCTTCGTATAGTCCCAGATCGATTGGATCGAATCCATGGAGAGGTCGATTTCCGGGTTCGACCCTCTCTGGTACGCCCCAATATTGATCAAGTCTTCCGAATCTTTATATACAGCTAACAAACGCTTCAAGTTTTCGGCTGCAAGCTGCTGTTCCTGAGGCACGATTTCTTTCATGACCCGACTGACGCTCGCAAGCACGTCAATGGCCGGATAGTGACCGCGGTTCGCGATACCTCGATTGAGAACGATATGACCGTCCAAAATACCCCTTACCGCATCCGCAATCGGTTCGTTCATATCGTCGCCGTCGACCAGCACCGTGTAGAACGCTGTGATCGATCCTTTCGGCCCGGTTCCGGATCGCTCCAGCAGCTTGGGCAGCGTAGCAAAAACAGAAGGGGTGTAACCTCGCGTTGCAGGCGGTTCGCCAACGGCAAGACCAACTTCCCGCTGTGCCATCGCAAAACGTGTAACGGAATCCATCATCATCATGACGTTAAGTCCGCGATCGCGGAAATACTCGGCAATGCTAGTGGCGATCAAAGCGCCTTTGATCCGAATTAGCGCAGGCTGATCGGAAGTAGCGACGATAACGACAGAGCGGGCCAGTCCCTCCGGTCCGAGATCGCGTTCGATAAAATCAAGCACCTCGCGTCCACGCTCACCAATAAGGGCAATGACATTGACGTCCGCTGACGTATTTCTTGCGATCATTCCCATCAGCGTACTTTTCCCGACGCCGGATCCTGCAAAAATACCGACGCGCTGACCTTTGCCGATCGTTAACAAACCGTCGATACAACGCACGCCGACACTAATCGGCTCCTGAACCCGCGGACGCTTCAGAGGATTGCTGGGGACGTTGTTGGTCGAATAATGGGTCATTCTTGCCGGCAAGAACGTTCCATCGAGCGGTTGTCCGAGACCGTCCAGCACTTTACCGAGCAATTCGTGACCGACCTGCACGGTCAGCGGCTTGCCCGTTCCGACTACGTCGCAGCCGGGACCGATGGAATTCAGCTCGCCGAGCGGCATCAAGATCACTTTGTTATTTTTGAAACCAACCACTTCCGCCTTCAAGGGCTGATTCGATTTAAACGGATAAATGTAACAGACGTCGCCGACGCTCGCATCCGGCCCCTCGGATTCCACCGTCAGTCCGATAACTTGCGTCACCTTGCCGTTAACGCGAATCGGATCCATCTGCCTGAGATGATCAATATATTTTTGAGCGGACGGGCTTTGCATCAGGTTAGCCTCCTTCGTTGCGGATGGCGAGATCTTGCAGCGCTTGCTTAATTTCGTTCAACTGCGTATCGATTCTTGCGTCGATACTGCCGAAGGATGAGCGAATGACACAGCCATGATCTTGCACCGAACCATCCGGAATGATTTGCAGCTCGGCCTGGGAATCGATATGCAGCAACAGCTCGTCCCGCGCGTCTTGAATATAGGAGAACTGGGAAGGGGAAACACAAAGCGCAATCATTCCCTTTTCCCTGCGACGCGCAAGCACCTTGCGAATCATCTCCGTCACCCATTGCGGTTCCAGCGACAGCTGGCGTCCGATAATTTTCTCGGCGATCGAACAGCTCATTTCAATAAGAAACGGTTCGGATTCCTGAATGATCTCTTGCTTCAATATATACGCTTGCTCCAAGGTTTGAGCCGCCTCCTGCAGCATCTGGTCGTAACGCTCGCGGAGCTCGGCTTCCGCTTGCGCCAAGCCTGCCTCATAGCCTTGCAGATAGCCTTGTTCTTTGTTTTCCTGCAGCACGCTTTCGTCCAGCATCCGGCGTTCTTGCCACCAGGCCTCGATCTCGGCCTGCGCCTGTTCTTTTAAGACAGCCACCTCGTCCATCGCCGCGCGAACTTGCTCTTCGGCAAAACTTTGCGCGTCTTGAATGATTTGCGCTTTCTCACGGTTCAGCTCGTCGAGTTCCTGCTGCTGTTCGGCCGTGCGGCCTTCCTCAGCCGTTTCTTCAAGATCCGGCAACGGCGGCTTCGGTTGTTCGACAATTTTCGTGTCCTCGACAGGAACATATTGAAAAAACTTGATGACATTAGACAATAATATCATCTCCTCCGCCACGTGCGATGATGATCTCACCGGCTTCTTCCAAACGGCGGATCGTCGATACAATGCGCGTTTGCGCTTCTTCTACGTCGCGCAAGCGGACAGGACCCATGAATTCCATTTCTTCGCGGAACGTTTCGGCCATCCGTTTGGACATGTTCTTGAAGATGGCTTCACGCACTTCTTCGCTGGCAACTTTAAGCGCAAGCTGAAGGTCGGCGTTCTCGATATCGCGAATAATGCGTTGAATCGAACGATTGTCGATGTTGACGATATCTTCGAAGACAAACATGCGTTTCTTGATTTCTTCGGCAAGCTCCGGGTCTTGAATCTCCAGGGAGTCCAGAATGGTTCTTTCCGTCCCGCGGTCGACACCGTTCAAGATTTGAACAACCGAAGAAATCCCGCCTGCATTCGTATAATCCTGTGTCACGGTAGCGGACAGTTTTTGCTCCAGCACGCGTTCGACTTGGCTGATGACCTCCGGCGACGTGCTGTCCATCAGCGCAATCCGCTTGGCGACATCCGCTTGTTTATCTTGCGGCAGCGAAGAAAGAATGATCGACGCTTGCTCCGGCTGCAAGTAAGAGAGCACAAGCGCGATGGTTTGCGAGTTTTCGTTCTGGATAAAGTTTAAAATTTGGGCCGGATCCGCTTTGCGCGCAAAATCAAACGGCCTGACTTGCAGCGTCGCAGTCAGTCGGTTTATGATGTCGAGCGCCTTCTGGGAACCGAGCGCCTTCTCCAAAATTTCTTTGGCGTACGAGATACCGCCTTGCGAGATAAATTCTTGCGCTAGGCAAATTTGATGAAACTCAGCCATAATCGCGTCTTTTTCGGCATTATCGACTTTTCGGACATTGGCTATTTCCAACGTAAGCTGCTCGATCTCTTCATCCCGCAAATGTTTAAAAATTTGGGCCGATACCTCGGGTCCTAAGCTGATCAGAAGAATAGCAGCTTTTTGCCGTCCCGATAAAATGGGTTGCTGTACTTTAGCCAAGCACTGTACACCTCTATTCGTCTACTAACCAAGTACGAAGCAGATTAACGAACTCGTCCGGTTTCCGTTTAGCCAACTGTTCCAGCTGCTTGCGTATTTGGTTTTCATTATTAACATTGTCGATATCAATAGTCGGGAATTCCACTTTCGGTACCGCATCTTCGAGCAGTGCAGCTGCTTCGGCTTCCTCTTGCGCTTTGCGTCTGCGCCGCATGAACCAGAAAGCCCCTCCCGCGAGTAACGCCAATGCCAATCCGCCCAGGCCTCCGTAAAGGAGCATTGCGTTGGAAGCGGTAGCTTGCGATTCGTTCGTTTTAGCGAACGTATGGGGAAACACCGTTACTTTTTTAGCTAAATCTTCGTCGGTCAGCGTCACTTTGCTGTCTGCCAGCGCCGCGCGAACAATGTTGACAAGAATCTGGCGCACCGCTTCCGTCGTTTGCGGAGTTAATGAATTCGGATCTGCCGGATCGGGTGGTTCAACCCCGACGTTAATGGTTAAATCCTTTACAGTGTATGGTGTAGCTACGATTTCTTCCGTGATGCGGTTCACTTCATAGTTTACGGTTCGCTGCAATTCTTCGGAATTGGACGTGCCGCTGTTGTTACTGCCTGGATATCCGGGTACATCGGTTGCACCGGTTCCCGGTACACCGGCGTTTGCGGCGCTGTTGTCGCTGTTATAATTTTTTTGAATTTCCTGAACGGAAATTTCAAGTCCTCTTTGATCGACTTCATTGGGAGCCGTCACCAGATTGCGCTTAGAGCTCGTTTGATCAAAGTTCATTGTAGAGAACACGCTGACGATAACCTTGTCTCTGCCAAGGATGGCACTGAGCATCTGTTGCACGTTCCGCTGCACATCATTGCGGAATTGGTTATTGATTTCGAATTGGTCTTTCGCCAGGCTGGACGAACCGTTCGTCTTTCCTTTGCCTTTGGAGTATTCCAGCAAGTCCCCGTTCTGATCGGAAATGGTAATATTTTCGACCGGCAATCCCTTCACACTGTGGGAAACGAGGTTGTACATCGTATCTACTTTCGCTTGATCCAGCGTGTATCCGGGTTTGATCTCAAGAACGACGGATGCGGTAGCTTTCTCCGGCTCGGCGCCCTTCGGAAGAAACACGCTTTCTTTAGGCAAGCTGATCAGAACCTTGGAACTCTGGATGGCATTGTTGGAATTGATCAACTGCTGCAGTTCGCCTTGAACGGCATTGACGTATTTCACGTCGAACTCGCGATCCGTTGTCCCGAATGTGCTGCTCTGGTTAAATGCGCCGTAACCGACGTTGCCGGTTTTGTTCAAACCTTGCGATTCGACCGCCAATTTGACGTTGGCCACTTCGCTTCGGGGGACGCCGATGCTCTTCCCGTCATCGCTTAGCTGATACGGGATTTTAGCCCCGTCCAAATATCCTTTGATCGCTGCCGCATCGCTAGGTTGCAAATTCGTATAAGCCAGTGCGTACTCCGTCTTGGAAAAATTATAACTGATGATCCCTACCGTCAGTATGATCAAAATCACAGTGGCGATCAGTGTAAACTTTTGTGTTTTGCTAAATTGATTCCAATATTGTCTAATGCGGTTCCAATATTGGAGTACATTCTCGTTCACCATTTCACCCCATTCAACCTGAACATCACGAAGATAAATCAAGTAAGATTAGACCTGCATACGCATAATTTCCTGATAGGCCTCAATAACTTTGTTTCTTACTTGAACCGTTAGTTCCAATCCGAGCGATGCTTTTTCGGAGGCAATCATCAGTTGGTGAACGTCGGAAATTTCACCTTTAACGAATTGGTTGTTCAATTTATCTACGCCAGCTTGCTGGGCGTTCAAATCCGCAATCGCGCCGTTTAAAAATCGACTGAATTGGTCGGACACTTCAGCTGCGGTCAAGGTTTTCGGCTCAGCGGCTTTGACCGTCATTAACGGTTGCAAGCTCAGCTTATCAATCATGTTCGTAACCCCTTTACCCAAATGGCTTGTCGTTTTTATCTACCGATTTCGAGCGCTTTGGTCACCAACGCCTTGGAGGCGTTCAAAGCGGTAACATTCGCTTCATAGGATCGCGTTGCCGACATCATGTCAACCATTTCTTTCAGAATGTCTACGTTCGGCAGCATGACAAATCCGTTCTCGTCCGCATCGGGATGCGTCGGATTGTATACTTGCTTAAGCGGTGAAGTATCTTCAATCACTTGCGCAATTCTTACCCCTTCGCCTGCCCCGGCATCCTTACCGGACATTGCGTTTTGAAGCGTGTAGGCAAAACTTTGCTGCTTCGGCTCCATCGTTACGAGCTTTCGTTGATAAGGTACCCATTTGCCGTTCACCATGCGCGCGCGCGTCGAGTCGGCGTTGGCAATGTTGGAAGAAATGACATCCATTCGAAACCGCTGAGCCGTCAGGGCGGAAGCACTTATGTCATATCCGTTCGTTAATCTCATCGATTACCGTCCCCCTATAGCTGTTCTAACCTTTTTGATATCCGCACTCACTTGCTGCACCATCGTATTGTAGCGTAATTGGTTCTTGGCCATTAAGGCCATTTCATAATCGATGTCGACATTATTCAGGTTATTGTTGATTAATGTTTGATTGTCCCGTATCAACTGCGGCTGGGGCTGACTAGGACGCCCAATTTCAATATGCCGCGGATCCGTCCGAAATCCTTGGATTGAACCTCCGTTTATTTCCTGCTGCAGCAATTCTTCAAATCGAACTTCCGATCTCTTAAAAAATGGCGTATCGACGTTGGCTATGTTATCGGCAATAACTCTTTGCCGTAAGGTGGCCGCATCCAACGAGCGTTCCATCATTTGAAAACCGGGCTTATTCAGGATCATCATAAGAAAAACTCCTACTTTCGCACGAAATAATCTGAGAGTAGTAATTCAACAAGGGAGGGGTAATATCCTCCTTTCTTCGACAATATCTTTTAAAAAAATAATAACAACCATGGCATATATTGTAGTAACCGAGAACTATATCTATATTGAAGAAAGATGGAAATGATTTCAATAAGAAAAAAGCCCTATATTTTCATATAGGACTTCAAAAAACGATGTTATTTTGTTAATTTCGACACATTTCAAAAAAATTTTATAATTTCACGCTCTGTATACCGGCAAGAAGTTGATCATTCAGGACTCGAATATACGTCCCTTTCATCCCGAGGGAGCGCGTTTCGATGACGCCGGCGCTCTCCAACTTGCGCAGCGCATTGACGATAACCGAACGCGTAATGCCGACACGATCGGCGATTTTGCTGGCCACGAGCAGCCCTTCCATGCCTTCAAGCTGCTCGAAAATATGCTCGACCGCTTCCAGTTCGCTGAAGGACAGCGAGGCTACCGCTACCTGAACGACCGCCTTGCTTCTTGCTTCCACTTCGATCTGCTCCGCCTTTTCCCGCAAAATCTCCATCGCCACGACCGTTGAACCGTATTCAGCCAATATTAAGTCGTCGTCGATAAATTCGCGGCCGCGCTTCGTCAGCACGAGCGTCCCGAGGCGTTCCCCGCCTCCAATAATCGGGACAAGCGTGATATGAAATCTCGGCTCATCCGCATGATCGCCGAACACGTCATAAGCGGAACCCGCTTCTAAATTCGACGACGTTTCCGTCACCTGCATGAGAAGTTGATTATATTCGTTCGGAAAGCGATTTTCTTGCAGAACGGAAAGCCTCGTCCAAGCCTCCTGCCCCGACGTGGTAAGCGAACTGCCCAGCACCTTTCCCCTCCGGCTGACGACAAAAATATCAGCGGACAAAATATCGCCGAGAACGGCCGCCATATCCATAAAGCTGACCGGATTGCCCGCTTCTTTTTGCAACAATTTATTCAGCCTTCTGGTTTTCATCAAAAGTGTCATGTTCGTGCCTCCAAGTCAAACGATTACAGTATATATTGGCTCAAATCCCGATTCTGAACGATATCGGACAACTTCTCGCGCACATATTCGGGAGAGATTACGATTTGCTCCAAGGTAAGCTCAGGCGCTTCAAAAGACAAGTCCTCCAGCAGTTTCTCAAGTATCGTGTGCAGACGGCGCGCACCGATATTGTCGGTGTTCTGATTCACTTCTGCGGCAATCCGCGCAATTTCAAGAATCGCCTCATCTGAAAATTCGACACGGATGCCCTCGGTCTCGAGCAATGCGGTGTACTGCTTCGTCAGTGCGTTTTTGGGTTCTTTCAAAATCAGTACGAAGTCTTGCTGGGTCAGGCTGCTTAATTCGACGCGAATCGGAAAGCGCCCCTGCAGCTCGGGAATTAAATCGGAAGGCTTGGCAATATGAAACGCCCCAGCAGCCATGAATAAAATAAAATCGGTTTTGACCGGTCCGTACTTCGTCATAATGGTCGAGCCTTCCACAATCGGCAAGATATCCCTTTGCACGCCCTCGCGTGATACGTCGGGCCCACCGCCGCGGCCGGAACTGCAAATTTTATCGATTTCATCGATAAAAATAATGCCGCTTTGCTCCGCGCGAAGCACCGCCTCCTGAATGACTTCGTCCATATCAAGCAGCTTCTGCGCTTCCTCATGAAGCAGCGTCTTGCGCGCCTCCTTGATCGGTAGCTTGCGCTTTTTCGTACGCTTCGGCAATAAGCTCCCGAACAGCTCCTGCATATTCATGCCCGCCTGCTCGTTACCTTGGCCGCCCAGCATGTCGAGCATTGTCGGACTGTTGTCCTCCACCTCGATCTCAATCACCTTCTGCTCAAGCTCGCCTCGCTCAAGCTGCTCCTTCACTTCTTTGCGCCGGGCGATAATCGCGGCGTCATTCTCCGGCTCCGTTTCGGCCGCCGGATTTCCTTGATTGCCGAACAACATTTCGAACGGGTTGCGTTGTCCTTTCGATTTCGAGGGGCTCGGCACAAGGATCGCAGCGATACGTTCGACGACCATTTGCTCCGCTTTGTCCTTCAATCGGTCCGTTTTCTCCGCTTTCACCATCCGGATCGACGTTTCGACCAAATCGCGAACCATCGATTCGACATCGCGTCCGACATACCCGACTTCCGTAAATTTGGTCGCTTCGACTTTAATAAAAGGCGCCCCGACAAGCTTAGCCAGCCGTCGGGCGATTTCCGTCTTCCCAACGCCGGTAGGTCCGATCATAAGAATGTTTTTCGGCACAATCTCATCCCGGAGCGATTCTTCCAATCGGCTGCGGCGATAACGGTTGCGCAAGGCAACGGCGACTGATTTCTTAGCCTGCCGCTGGCCGATAATATATTTATCCAATTCGGCTACGATTTCTTTCGGAGTCAAGCTGTTTGCAGGCACGTCCGCCACCTCCCGGATTATTCGATCTCTTCGACGATAATGTTATGGTTTGTGAATACGCAGATGTCGGCAGCCATCGTCAAAGCCGCCTTCGCGATTTCCTTGGCACTCATGTCGGGCGCGTACCGGTGAAGCGCTCTACCCGCCGCAAGCGCGAAGCTGCCTCCGGAGCCGATCGCCAGTATGCCGTCGTCCGGTTCGATAATTTCGCCATTGCCGGAAATCAACAGCAGGCCCGTACGATCCATGACGATCATCATCGCCTCAAGACGCCGGAGCACCCGGTCTTGACGCCAATCTTTGGCCAGCTCCACCGCGGCCCGCTGCAAGTTGCCGTGATGCTCCTCAAGCTTGGCCTCAAATTTCTCAAAAAGGGTGATCGCATCCGCCACCGAGCCTGCAAAGCCGGCGATGACGTTGCCGCGGTACAATCGGCGTACTTTCTTCGCTTGCGACTTCATCACCATACTGTTGCCGAACGTCACTTGACCGTCCCCGGCGATGGCGCCTTTCCCCTGATGCCGGATCGCGAATATCGTCGTCGCGTGAAATGTCTCCATAAGGCGAATTTCCTCCTCTATTCAAGACGAAAACTAAGCTTAATTACAAGCTTAGTTTCCGTGAGTTTCCGACCCATGACCAAGGTACATGCATGATAGACGGGTATATCGTAACATAGTACAAGTTTCATTGACAAGCCGAATTGTGTGTGTTTTGTGAAAAATTCTGAATTTTCGCAATTGCTCGTTCAGCGATTTTCTCGTACTTCAGCTTCTTGTTCTTGATTCGTTCTTCCAGCGGCGGAAATAATCCGAAATTTGCGTTCATCGGTTGAAAATGTTTAAAGTCCGCCGTCGTAATATACTGCGCCATACTGCCTAATGCCGTATCTGCCGGCAATACGACGCATTCTTCCCCCTTGGCGAAGCGCGCTGCGTTCATGCCTGCGATCAAACCGGAAGCAGCCGATTCCACATATCCTTCCACCCCGGTCATCTGTCCGGCAAAAAACAGGTTGTCGCGATTGCGGAATTGATAGGTCGGCTTTAACAAGCGGGGCGAGTTGATAAACGTATTGCGGTGCATCACGCCGTATCGGACAAACTCCGCATTCTCCAGACCGGGAATTAGCGAGAAGACGCGCTTTTGCTCGCCCCATTTCAAATGGGTCTGAAATCCGACCAGGTTGTATAAGGTGCCCGCCGCGTTGTCCTGACGGAGCTGAACGACCGCGTGCGGCAGTTCGCCCGTATGGGGATTGACGAGTCCGACAGGCTTCATCGGTCCGAATAGAACGGTTTGCCGGCCGCGCTTCGCCATGACTTCGATCGGCATGCAGCCTTCGAAATAAATTTCCTTCTCAAATTCCTTCATCGGCGCCGTCTCCGCCGTAACAAGCGCATCGTAGAAACGGTTAAACTCTTCTTCGTTCATCGGACAGTTTAAGTAGGCGGCTTCGCCTTTATCGTAACGCGAGGCCAAGTACACTTTGCTCATGTCGATCGAATCTTTCTCGACAATCGGAGCGGCCGCATCGTAGAAGTACAAATATTCTTCGCCGAATAGCTCCTGCAGATGCTTGGACAAGCCTGGCGACGTTAGCGGCCCTGTAGCCACTACGGTAATCCCGTCCGGCAGCGTCTCCAGCTCCTCGTTGCGAACCTCGATCAGCGGGTGATTGCGCAGCATCGAGGTGACCTCGCCCGAGAACCCTTCGCGATCGACGGCAAGTGCACCGCCGGCAGGCACCGCATGTTTGTCCGCCGCACGTAATATCAGCGAGTTCATGATACGCATTTCTTCCTTCAGCAAACCGACAGCGTTCGTCAAGCCGTTCGCTCGCAGCGAGTTGCTGCAGACAAGCTCCGCGAATTGATCGGATATATGCGCCGGTGTCTTGCGCACCGGCCGCATCTCATATAGAACCACCGGGACGCCCTGCGACGCGATTTGCCAGGCGGCCTCGCTGCCCGCAAGCCCCGCCCCGATGACGGTCACTTTATTTCCTTCAGTCAACGTTCGTTCCTCCTGCATGTTCCGCATCAACGCCTAGGCTAACCGCTGTCAGCGATAATGCGGTTACTCCATTTCACTCTCGTTCTCGTTGTCCTTCGCTTCTTCCTTGAAGTCGCACGAGACGCATTGAATAAAGACACCCGACTTGTTGCGCTTCTCGATCAGCATCCCGCTGCACTTCGGACAAGGCTGGCCGATCGGCTTATCCCACGAGACGAATTCGCACTCGGGATAGCGGTCGCAACCATAAAATATGCGTCCCTTTTTGCTGCGGCGTTCGATGATTTTTCCTTGATGACAAGTCGGACACGGCACGCCGATATCTTTGACTATCGGCTTCGTATTGCGGCAGTCCGGAAAGCCTGAGCAGGCAAGAAACTTGCCGAATCGACCCATCTTGTATACAAAATTGCGGCCGCACTTCTCGCAAATTTCGTCGGAAACCTCATCCTGGATTTCCACCTTCTCCATTTCTTCTTCCGCAACTTCCAGCCTTTTTTCGAAAGATTCGTAAAATTCGCTCAATACCTGAACCCAGTCTTCCTTGCCTTCCTCGATATGATCGAGTCCCTCTTCCATATGCGCGGTAAATTCCACGTCCAGGATTTCCGGGAAAAACTCGATCATCTGCTGGATCACAAGCTCGCCGAGCTCTGTGGGAACGAACTTCTTATCTTCAATTGCGACATACCCGCGCTTCTGGATCGTTTCGAGCGTCGGCGCATACGTGCTCGGTCGTCCGATGCCCATCTCCTCGAGCGCTTTCACGAGGCGCGCTTCCGTAAATCGCGGCGGCGGCTGTGTGAAATGCTGCTTGGGATCAATCTGTTTCTTTGTTACCTGATCGCCCTGCTTCAGCGGAGGCAGCAAACGATCGTCGTCATCGCCGGAATCGGCCGCGTCGTCATTGCCTTCAACATAAACTTTCATAAAACCGTGGAACTTTATCTTGGACCCGACCGCCCGAAAAACAGCTTCGCCCGCCGTTAAATCGACGGTCATCGTATCCAGCACGGCCGAGGCCATCTGGCTTGCGACAAAGCGTTCCCAAACGAGCTTATACAAACGGAATTGATCCCGGCTCAAATGCGATTTGATGGAATCCGGGTCGCGAAGCACCGAGCTTGGCCGGATCGCTTCATGGGCATCCTGCGCGTTGCTGTTTTTCTTGACGTAAACACGCGGCGTCTCCGGGTAATACTCCGCCCCGAACTTATTCACAATGAAGTCCTTCGCTTCTTCTTGCGCCACCGGCGAAATACGGGTCGAGTCGGTTCTCATGTAAGTGATCAACCCGACCGTGCCCTCCGGGCCGAGATCAATACCTTCGTATAGCTGCTGCGCAACGGACATCGTCTTCGAGGCGCGGAAGCCGAGCTTACGAGCGGCCTCCTGCTGCAGCGAACTTGTGATGAACGGCGGCGAAGGATTGCGGTGCCGCTCCTTCTCTTTCACCTCGCTGACGACAAACTCCGACTTGCTTAACCCTTGAAGAACTTCTTTAACCTCGGCTTCATTCTTTAAATCCTTCTTGTTGCCGCCGACGCTGTAGAACTTCGCTTCGAAATCGGCTTTGCCCGTAGACAGCTTTGCCGTAATCGTCCAGTATTCTTCCGGCACGAACGCATTAATTTCGTTCTCCCGGTCGTAAATGAGCTTGACAGCTACAGATTGTACCCGGCCTGCGGAAAGTCCTTTTTTCACCTTTTTCCAGAGCAGCGGACTGATCTTATAACCGACCAACCGGTCCAAAATACGTCTGGCTTGCTGCGCATTAACCAAATCCTGATTGATTTTGCGCGGCGTCTTGAACGCGTCCTTCACGGCTTGCTTCGTAATCTCGTTAAACACGACGCGGCAGGGGTCCTGATCGGAAATTTCCAGATAGTGCGCCAAATGCCAGGCGATCGCTTCCCCTTCGCGATCCGGGTCAGCCGCCAGATATACTTTTTTTACGCGTTTGCTCGCGTCTTTCAATTCTTTCAGAACAGAGCCCTTGCCCCGAATCGTAATGTATTTCGGTTCAAAGTTTTTATTGATCTCAACGCCGATCTGGCTTTTTGGCAAATCTCGAATGTGCCCCATGGAAGCTTTTACGATATATTTACTGCCCAAGTATTTACCAATCGTTTTGGCTTTTGCGGGTGACTCCACAATGACTAACGAATCGGCCATAGGTGTCCTTCCCCCTTCAACATATATATATGTATACAAATCAAGGTATCGTGTAGGCTGATCCCGGTAGTTCTACGATTCGTCGCATCATTAGTAAATTTATCAGAACTGCGTGCAAATGTCCAAAGTTAAATTGACTTTGCCCCAAGAGCTGATCGATCGTTTTCGGACCGGACTCCAGCAATTCATAGATTTTCCGTTCGTCTTCAGCCATAATTCCCAGTGTTTCCTTCGTGTCTTTAATGTATGCGGAATGCTCCGAGGCTATCCGGCTCGCATATTCCTCCATAATATCGTCCGGGCTTGTAACCATTTTGGCCCCATCCTTGATGAGCTTCAGCGTTCCTTGACTCTTGGCCGAATGAATCGGCCCCGGAATCGCAAACACGTCGCGCGAGTAGTCGAGCGCAAGGTTGGCCGTTATCAGCGATCCGCTTTGAAGCGCCGCTTCCACCACGACGACGCCCACGCTTAGCCCTGCAATAATGCGGTTTCGCTGCGGGAACAAGCCTGCGCGCGGCAGCGTACCGAGCGGATATTCGGACAAGAGCAGCCCTTGCTCCGCGACCCGGTGAAACAACGCTTTATTTTCCGGCGGATACACCGTGTCCAGCCCGCAGCCAAGGACGGCGATCGTACCACCCTTTCCCCTTAAAGCGCCTTCGTGCGATAGGCTGTCAATCCCCCGCGCCATGCCGCTGACGACGCAAACACCGGCATTCGCAAGCGACTCGCCGAGCCTTTCCGCCGTTAGCTTGCCGTACACGGTCGGCGTTCGCGTCCCTACCAACGCGATACATAATCGCCCGCTTAAAGAGAAGTCGCCCTTGCCGTATATAATCCACGGCGGATCGGCCGTTTCTTTCAGCAGCGCCGGGTAATCCGCATCCCAGACGGTCAGCCAGCGGATTCCCTCGCGTTCATACCTCGCGAGCCAGTCCTCCAAAGTCCGCTCGGACAGCTCCCGCAATGCGGAACTCATCTGTCCGGCCCGGCCGGGTGTGAATCCGAACTGCGTCCATTCGCGTGGTTCCAGCGTTCGCATATCGTCAAGCGTTTCGAATCGGGATACAAGCCGTTGAATCGTCTTCCAACCGATGCCGGGCAGTTGATGAAGCGCAAACAAAAGGTGCCGGTTGTTCATATAGTATATATCACTCCTTATAATAGAAACAACTTTACTGAAACTCGGGGCGAATCCAACAAAAAAAACCTCTCATCTCCGTCATGCGGAGAATGAGAGGCTGCTTGCCGTTCTCGGGAATTATTTGCGGGTCGTGCACTTTTCGAGCAGACCTTTTTCTTGAAGCACGCTGACAAGCGTGGAGCCCATTTCGGAAGGAGTCGGTGCAACCTTGATGCCGCAGCGTTCCATCGTGGCCACTTTCTCAGCTGCCGTCCCTTTACCACCGGAAATGATAGCGCCGGCATGGCCCATCCGTTTGCCCGGAGGCGCCGTTTGTCCGCCGATGAAGCCGACAACCGGTTTTTTCATGTTCGCCGCGATCCATTCGGCCGCTTCTTCTTCGGCAGAACCGCCGATTTCACCGATCATGATGACCGCGTAAGTGTCCGGATCTTCGTTGAACAATTTAAGAATATCGATGAACTCGGAGCCTTTAACCGGGTCGCCGCCGATACCTACAGCGGACGATTGGCCGATACCGCGAGTCGTTAATTGATGCACGGCTTCGTATGTCAACGTTCCGCTTCGGGAAACAACGCCGACATGACCTTTGGTGTGAATATATCCCGGCATGATGCCGATTTTGCACTCGTCCGGCGTGATGACGCCCGGGCAGTTCGGTCCGATCAGGACGGTCTTCTTGCCTTCCATGTAACGGCTGACTTTAACCATGTCCAGAACCGGAATACCTTCCGTGATGCAGATGACGAGGTCAAGCTCGGCGTCAACGGCTTCGATGATTGCGTCTGCGGCGAACGGAGCGGCAACATAAATAACGGATGCGGTCGCGCCGGTCGCTTTTTTCGCTTCTTGAACCGTATTGAAAACCGGCAGAGAGACGGTTGTACCGTTCTCCAGCGTAATATCGATGTTCGTTCCGCCTTTACCCGGCGTTACGCCGCCAACCATTTGCGTACCGTATTCCAAACCGCCCTTGGTATGGAACAAACCGGTCGCGCCGGTAATCCCTTGTGTGATGACCTTTGTATTTTTATCTACCAAAATAGACATGTTTATGGTTCACATCCCCTGAATTATTTAGAAAAGGCTTTGCCTGTTTGCGTCGTTCGACTTATTTCACCAGTGCCACGATTTTTTGAGCGCCGTCTGCCATCGAATCGGCAGCCACGATATTCAGGCCGGATTCGTTCAAGATTTTTTTGCCGAGCTCTACGTTCGTGCCTTCCAAACGGACGACGAGCGGACGAGACAATCCCAGCTCTCTAGCCGCAGCAACGACACCTTCCGCGATAATGTCGCATTTCATAATGCCGCCGAAAATATTGACGAAAATCCCTTTGACGTTCTCGTCGGACAAAATGATTTTGAACGCTTCCGTTACTTTCTCCTTGGTAGCGCCGCCCCCTACATCAAGGAAGTTGGCCGGGTCGCCGCCGTAATATTTAATAATGTCCATCGTCGCCATGGCCAGACCTGCGCCGTTAACCATGCAGCCGATGTTGCCGTCGAGCGCGATGTAGCTGAGGTCATACTTGGACGCTTGAATTTCCTTCTCGTCTTCTTCTTCCAAATCGCGAAGCTCAACAATGTCTTTGTGACGGAACAAAGCGTTCGAATCGAAGTTCAATTTGGCATCCAGAGCCATAACGTTGCCATCGCCGGTAACAACGAGCGGGTTAATTTCGGCGATAGAGCAATCTTTCTCAACGAAAGCGGTATATAACGACAGCATAAATTTAGCCGCTTTATTTACGAGCTCGTTAGGAATATTGATGTTATAGGCGAGTCTACGCGCTTGGAACGGTTGCAAGCCGATGGCCGGATCGACAACTTCTTTGAAGATTTTCTCCGGGGAATGAGCGGCTACTTCTTCGATTTCCGTACCGCCTTCTTCAGAGCCCATGATCACGACGCGTCCCGTACCGCGGTCTACGACGACGCCAATGTAGTATTCTTTCTTAATATCGCAGCCTTGTTCGATTAAAAGGCGCTTCACTTCTTTACCTTCCGGACCCGTTTGGTGAGTCACCAGCACTTTGCCGAGAATTTGCTCAGCGTATGTACGCACTTCATCCAGGTTTTTGGCAACCTTAACACCGCCAGCTTTACCGCGGCCGCCAGCATGAATTTGCGCCTTGACGACGACGACCGGAGTACCGAGCGACTTCGCCGCTTCCACCGCTTCGTCCACCGTGAAAGCCACTTTACCTTCCGGTACGGCAACCCCGTACTGCTTCAGCACTTCTTTGCCTTGATACTCATGGATATTCATTTAGCAAAATCCTCCTATCGGTATTGACTTGCTCTATGGAATCGACCCTTCCCTTCCGGTAAGAGTTGACCGCTAAAAATACGCGCGCTTGCCAAACAATAGCATGTCCGATCTGGCAAACCTTTATCATTGTAACACTTTTTTTAAGCGGATACCTTATTTTTTATGTTAAAATAGCGATATATTATTTTTATAGATTCACAAAATATTAGTTTTCGGAACGGAGCAGTTTTCTGAATCGACAAAATTAGACAAAGACGGAAGGCGGAGTGAAGTTGAAACGAATTGCTATTGATATGGATGAAGTCATTGCGGATGCCATGAGCAAATATTTGCGTTTGTATAACGAGGGCTTCCAGGAACAATTGACTGCCGCGGATTTGCACGGCGTTAAGCTGCGCGCATTGCGGCCGGAAAGAAGCGACGATATACATGAGATTTTCATGACGAACGACTTCTTCCGCGACCTGGAGGTCATGCCTCACAGTCAGGAAGTCATTCGCGAATTGAGCGAATCGTACGAAATCTTCATCACAACCGCTGCCATGGAAGTGCCGACGTCTTTTAATGCCAAGTATGCTTGGCTGAAGGAGCACTTTCCGTTCTTGTCGGATATGAATTTCGTGTTTTGCGGGGATAAAAGCATCATTCGGGCCGATTACTTGATCGACGATAATGCGAAGCATTTTGAACGGTTTGAAGGACAAGGCCTGCTGTTTACGTCTCCTCACAACATTCTTGAAACGGGTTACGTTCGCGTGAATAATTGGCTGGAGGTTCGAGACTTCTTCGCCAAGGCGTTAAACATGTAAAAACGCGCATTTCCGTCAAAGAAGATGCGCGTTCCGGTCTCAATAAATCGTATTGATGGAAGTCGATTCTCGAGGCTCTCTCTCCGCTTGTTTAATGAAGCGCAGCTCGTTTCCGGTGAATTGACACACCAGACATTGGATCGTCGGCTCCTGGCCTTCGATCGCTTCGGGTTCGGTCACCTGCTGGACCGTCCCGGTTATCGCGTCTTTCAGAAAACGCTGCGAGTAGCTCGATATGATGCTGAACTTAATACGATTGGACCGGCAATTCGGACAAAAGTACGGTTTTTCCTGCATCTCTCATCACCTCTAGCCCCATTGTCGCCAAAATTCCGGCGGTTCAAACGTCGTGTTACAGCTTCTGCGTGCAAACTGTTGCAAGCTTTGGAGGGAACGATTACAATACAATCATAATGAGGCGGATAAGGAAGCACCTTTAGCCATGGCAAATTCATGGGAGAGGTGTTTTTTGGCATGTACGGAAAAGTAACGAGCGCATGTTTGCACGGCGTGGAAGGCAGATTGATCGAGGTTGAGGTCGACTTGAGCAACGGACTTCCCCAAATGAATATTGTCGGTTTGCCGGACAGCGCGGTCAAAGAATCGATCGAGCGCGTGCGGGCGGCCGTCAAAAACTGCGGGTTTACCTTTCCGCTGCAGCGAATCACGGTGAACTTGGCGCCGGCCGACATTCGCAAAGAAGGCGCCGCATTCGACCTGGCTATCGCATTAGGCATTCTCGCGACAAGCGGCCAGCTGGAGCCGGAAGCGCTGGAGCGTTCGCTCCTGATTGGCGAGCTGGCTTTGGACGGATCGATTCGCCCAGTACCCGGCGTGTTGTCGATGATCGAATCGGCGGTTAAACGAGGGATCCGCCGGGTGATCGTACCGCGGGATAACGCCGAGGAAGCTGGCTGGATTCAAGGCTGTGAAGTCGTGCCGGCCAGCCATTTAGCGGAATGGAATTTGAGGCTGACAGCGGATACGGATGGCGGACGACAGGCTTTAGCCCCTGCGCTTGCACAAGCAGCGTCCCTTCAAGCGGATGCACAAGCTGACGATTACGCCGACGTTTGCGGACAGCAGCACGTCAAGCGCGCGCTGATGGTCAGTGCCGCGGGCATGCACAACATCCTGTTAATCGGGCCGCCCGGCACGGGCAAAACGATGCTTGCCAAACGACTGCCCACCATCATGCCGCCCATGAACGAGCAGGAATCGTTAGACGTAACTAAAATTTACAGCGCCTCCGGCAAATTCGCCGATCGTCGGCAGCTGGTGCGGGAACGCCCTTTCCGCACGCCGCATCATACGATATCGGCGGCCGGGTTAGTCGGTGGAGGCGGCGTGCCCAAGCCCGGCGAGATCAGCCTCGCGCATCGCGGGGTGTTATTTCTGGACGAGCTGCCTGAATTTACGAGAACGGTGCTGGAGGTGCTGCGCCAGCCCATGGAGGAACGATGGGTAACGATCGGACGGGCGAAAGCCGTCTATCGGTTTCCTGCCCATTTTCTGCTGGCCGCTTCGATGAATCCGTGTCCGTGCGGATATTGGGGAGCCGATACGGGCGACGGGAACGATGCCTGCTTTTGCTCCCCCTTGAAATTGGCGCAATACCGCTCGAAAATTTCCGGCCCGCTGCTGGACCGGATCGACCTGCATGTCGAGGTGCCCCGGGTTCCCTTTGAGCAATTAGCCGGTTTGGAGAAGCCGATGTCATCGTCCGAAATGCGGGAACGCGTCGAGCAGGCTCACTTGACGCAGAAACGGCGTTTTCAGGGAACCGGCATACTGTTCAACAGCGAGCTGAGCGGCCGCCGTTTACGCGAATACGGAAGGCTGCAGCGGGACGCCTCCGCCTTGCTGGAGCGTTCGTTCACACTGCTCGGCTTAAGCGTTCGCTCTTATGACCGGATTATTAAAGTCGCGCGCACGATTGCGGATTTGGAGGGAAGCGATGAAGTGAACGCCCATCATGTCGCCGAGGCGCTGCAATACCGCAGTCTCGACAAGAAGCAAAAGCCGCAATCGCTCTCCCGTTAGGAAGCGTCTGCGGATCCTGCCCTCTGTCCGACCTGTACGATGCTGCCTCAATCTATACTCGAATATCGCTAAGATTCAAGTGGACTTGGCGCGCATACCGGATGCCGGTACAAATCCGCCTTAGCCGTCCCGGCCAATAGCCTCTGCTATCGGCCGCATCATTTTCAACTAGGCGCTGGGGAACATAATATTGCATTCCGTACCTTTGCCCTGCTCACTCTTAATATCGATCTTCCCATTCATCTTTTTTATAATGCCGAAGGAAACCATAGTCCCGAGACCTGTGCCCTTTTCCTTGGTCGAATAATAAGGGGTTCCAAGTCTTTTGATTTGCTCGGCAGTCATTCCAATTCCGGTATCGCTAATGATGATGACAACATGATCGTACATTTTATAAGCCTTAATTTCCAAAAGACCTCCATTATACATGGCCTCAATAGCGTTCTTGCCGATATTGATTAAAGCCTGTCTAAATTTATAGCGGTCTCCCACAATATGCAGGAGATGTTCTTTAGGCAATATAGCATTGATTTGTATATTATTGTAATTGGCATACGTCAGGAGAACATTCGATAAATAACTGATTTCCTCATGAATATGGATCTTTTCAATAATTTCAGGATCGGGTTTGGCCAGCGAGAGATAATCGGTAATAATGACCTGGGCACGATCCAATTCTTCCAAACATATTTTTTGATACAGTTGTCTCTTATCTTTATCTAAGTTTTCTGATCCAAACAACTGGATAAAACCTCTCACCGTTGTAAGCGGGTTCCGAATCTCATGAGCAACGGAAGCGGCCATGTCGCTGACCATTTTCATTTTCTCGCTTTTGCTAACCTCTTCTTGCATGTGAAAATAGGTATTCAGAAATTCCACTAAATAAACGCATAAGCCCACGATTACACCTTGGATGGCATAGGTCTGCAAGGTTTCCATAGGGTTATTAATAAAAAGTTCGATTTGCTGCGTCATGAAGAGATAAGCGGTAAATGTCGTCAGTTTAATCAGGGTACATAAAAGGACCGCTGCTATGATTTTATGAGACAGCTTTAAATAGGCATACTTTCTAAGCGAGAAAACGATCACAATAAAACTGGGCAGTAACGCAATGGCGTAAAACAAATTGTACGGATATCCTGCAAGATAGCGGTATAAAATGAGGGTTGCGTATAATAAAAGGGAGACTTGCGTTCCGCCATACAGAGCTCCGACCGCTAAAGGAATCGAGCGAAAATCATAATTTAATCCATTCAGATTGATTGGAAAGGACATGGTGACTACTAAGGCAAACGCAAAGAGGATATACAACAGCAATCGGTATAGTAGAATTCTGCTTTTGGTTTTGTAAATATAGGGATAAAATACGAGCGGAGAAAAGATAATGAAAATATTTAACAAGAAATCTTTGAAATAAGCGATCATAGTTGCCTCCAGTTTATTTCTCCTGTTTTTCTCCACTTCCAGAAACAAAAACCATTTTTTTGTATAGAATTCGACAACCCTTGTCGCTATCCTTCTATGCGTAGAGACCTTCCTGAAAATAAACAAATCGCCAAACGTCTGCTCCTTGACGCCGCCCGAAAGGAAGCAACAACGGTAGACGCCCCCCTTGGCCAAGGCACTGCAATTCCAAAGTCTCGACAACATACAAAATCCGCAATCGCTCTCCCGTCAGAAAGCGTTGCGGATATGTTCCAGCTGTATGACGTTGTCCTCACGATCCATCCGGATTGCGACTACGTCGAACCGGACTTGACGGTCGTACACCCGATAACGGTGCAAGTACACTTCGGCCGTCTCCCGGATTTGGCGCTGCTTCCTGCCGTTGACCGATTCGGAAGGCGTACCGTATGTCTCGTTCAAATTTCGGCTGCGCACTTCAACAATAACGAGCGTCCCTTTCTCCTCCGCCACGATATCCAGCTCTCCTGTGCGACAGCGCCAATTTCGTGCAACAATCGTCCATCCTTCGCGGTTTAAATAGGCCGCTGCCTCCGCTTCGCTCTTGGCGCCCCTTTGTTTCCTATTGGCGAGCCGATCCGTCAATGCTCACTCCTCCATTCCTTCGCCCGGGAATCCGAACGGTAAATGTAGGAGAGCACCTCCGCCACAAGCTTGTACAGCTCGGGCGGTATTTCCTGATCGATGTCCAACTTGGACAGCACCTCGACGAGCGAAGGATCCTCTTGAATCGGAACGCCGTTTTCTTTGGCTTTGTCCAGCATCAATTCGGCGATCCGGCCCTTCCCTTTGGCCACCAGCTTCGGCGCTGCCGTGCTTTCGGGCGCATATTTGAGGGCCACCGCTCTCTTTACGGCTCCAGACGGTTCGTTTTTACTCATACGCGTATATCCACCCCTTTATAGGGCTTGTGCGAGTAGACCGACGGAATTCCGTTCGATTTGGAATCTTTCCCCGACATGCGGTCTTCGCCCGATGCGTCGTTAATATCGCTTAACTTGGCCGGGTATGGACTTACTTTCATGGAAATAAATTGGTAACCAATCGATGCAAGACCTCCGGCAATTTCTTCGCGGTACGACTCCAGAAGCGCCGCGGTGAACGAGGAGTCATTATGCACATGAAGGCTGACGATTCGATTCACCACCTGAACGTCCACTAACGTATCGCCGAGCGCTTTCATCTGCAAATCGAATACGAGCCGGCAATTGTTCGCATCCAGACCGCCCTTCTTCCCTTTGCGGGACTGAATGTGTATGGCGGCCGTCTGCGTGCCGTCCGCTTGAACAAGCGGAACGAACAGGGTGACATGGGAAAAAAGGGCGTTCCGGTCTGGACTCAACAACAATTGCTGACCTGTAATTTGCTGCACCGCCTGCTGGGCGGCCTGCTTGACCTCTTCCGATGCGTCCGGCACTTGCGCCAGCTGCATCAGCACGCTCTTCAGCGAATCGGCTTGTCTATCTCTCGCTTCCGACGGCGAATCCGTCCCGAGCAGCTTGAACGCCTGATGCTCATGCTCGACGCCGATCGCTTTCATGATGCGCCCGAGCGCATGATGGCCTTCTTCGATCGGGCGCGCTTGTGCCGGATCGCCTGCGGGCGCGCTTACGCCGCCGGGCTGCGCCGAGCCGCCTGCGGGCGCGCTTACGCCGCCGGGCTGCGCGGTGCCGCCTGCGGGCGCGCTTGCACCGCCGGGCTGCGCCGAGCCGCCT